>JBDTIP010000245.1:0-4513 GCA_039936295.1 Gemmatimonadaceae bacterium | reverse complement strand
TCCTCGAGCCGGTGCTGCGCCAGAGTCATCAGCTCGCGCTCGTGCGATTGCACGCGGTCCATTCCGATTGCTTCCAGATAACCTACAGCCGCGGCCAGCCCCACCGCGCCAGCCGAGTTCGGCGTGCCAGCCTCGAACTTGTGCGGCAACGGCGCCCACGTGGTCGTGTCGTCGTGGACGAACTCGATCATGTCGCCGCCAAACTGGTATGGCGGGATCGCCTCCAGCAGCGCGCGGGTGGCGGCGAGGCCGCCGATTCCCATGGGGCCTCCCATCTTGTGTCCGCTGAACGCATACGCGTCCACGCCCAGCCGGTCGAAGTCCACGCGGATGTGCGGCGCACTCTGGGCCCCGTCGCAAACAATGATCGCGTCGCACTTCTGGCGCACCATCGCAACGATTTCGGCGACTGGATTCACCGTGCCGAGCGCGTTGGACACGTGCCCAAACGCCACGACGCGTGTCTTGGGACCGAGCATCCCTGAGAGCATGCCGAGATCGATATGGCCGTCAGCTGTCAGCTCGCAGATCCTGAACCGGGCCCCGGCGGCGAGCGCCGCCTGCTGCCATGTCACGAAGTTGGAATGATGCTCCATCGCCGTGACAACGATCTCATCGCCCGAACGCACGTTCGGGCGTGTGTACGCCGCCGCGATAAGGTTGAGCGCTTCTGTCGTACCGCGTGTGAAAACAAGTGTTTCAGTGTCCGCCACGCCCAAGAACTTCGCGATTTGCGATCTGGCTGCCTGGTAACGCTCCGTAGCGGCGACCGAGAGCGAATAGGCGCCCCGGTGAGGGTTGGCGTAGCTCGTCTCGTAGTAGTCGCGGATCGCGTCCAGTACCGCGCGGGGTTTTTGCGCGGAGGCAGCTGAGTCCAGGTAATGCAGGCCCGGATTGGCGGCCAGAAGGGGGAAGTCGGAGCGGTATGTCATGGGTTGTCTACAAAAAGCCGACAAAATCACTTAGGTTTACATCAATCTACGTGAAAGTGTAGTAACGCCAAGGAGTTAGACGCAGTAATGAGCACCGCGATCGAGTCACTTGTCAACCGTGAATACCAGTACGGCTTTGTTAGCGACATCGAATCCGATACCGTCGCGCCGGGTCTGAGCGAGGACGTTGTTCGGATCATCTCGGCAAAGAAGCACGAGCCCGAATGGCTGCTGGACTGGCGGCTCAAGGCCTATCGCCGCTGGCTGACCATGAAGGAGCCGCACTGGCCCAACGTCACGTACCCGCCAATCGACTACCAGGCGTCGCGGTACTGGTCGGCGCCCACAAGCGTCAAGCCGCTCCAGTCGCTTGACGACGTGGACCCGGAGCTGGTGCGCACCTACGAGAAGCTTGGCATCTCGCTCAACGAGCAGAAATTTCTCTCCGGTGTCGCGGTCGACGCGATCTTCGATTCAGTCTCGGTCGGCACGACGATGAAGGAAGAGCTCGCCGCGCACGGCGTGATCTTCTGCTCCTTTGGCGAGGCGGTGCAGCAGCATCCCGATCTGGTCCGCAAGTACCTCGGCTCAGTCGTTCCCTACAGCGATAATTTCTTTGCCGCGCTCAATAGCGCGGTGTTCAGCGATGGCTCGTTCTGCTACGTGCCCAGGGGCGTCAAGTGTCCGATGGAGCTGTCGACGTATTTCCGCATCAACGCGGCCGATACGGGACAGTTCGAGCGCACGCTGATCATCGCGGACGAAGCCGCGTCAGTGAGCTACCTCGAGGGATGCACAGCGCCAAAGCGGTCGACCAATCAGCTCCACGCTGCGGTCGTCGAGCTGATCGCACTCGATAACGCCACGGTCAAGTACAGCACCGTGCAGAACTGGTACGCCGGCGACGCTGAAGGGAAAGGCGGGATCTTCAACTTTGTCACCAAGCGCGGCAAGGCTGCGGGCGTCAATTCCAAGATCTCCTGGACCCAGGTTGAAACGGGGTCCGCCATCACTTGGAAGTACCCGAGCGTGTTGCTGGTCGGCGACAACTCCGTGGGCGAGTTCTACTCGGTCGCGGTCGTCAACAACTGGCAGCAGGCGGATACGGGCACCAAGATGATCCACATCGGCAAGAACACCAAGTCGACGATCGTTTCCAAGGGTATCTCCGCGGGTCACGGCAACAACAGCTATCGCGGACGCGTGCAGGTGATGCCGCGTGCAGACAACGCGCGCAATTACACGCAGTGCGACTCGATGCTGATCGGAAACCGCTGCGGTGCGCACACGTTTCCGTATATCGAGGTAGGAAATCCGACGGCGACTGTGGAGCACGAAGCCAGCACTTCCAAGATCGGAGAGGACCAGATCTTCTACTGCAAGCAGCGCGGAATCACGGCGGAGCAGGCAGTGTCAATGATCGTGAGCGGCTTCTGCCGCGAGGTATTTCAGGAGCTGCCAATGGAGTTCGCGCTCGAAGCGCAGCAGCTGCTCGGAATAACTCTGGAAGGAAGCGTAGGATAGTGAGTCAATTTCGTCACTCACTCTCGTCGTCATTCCCCCGGAAGCGGGAATCCATGTTGTCTCTGAGTACCATGACACGCGAGAGCACTCGGCAGCAAATGGATCCCCGCCGTGCGGCGAGGATGGCGACATCCGATGTCAAATCAACTACAAATACATGCTCGATATAAAGTCCCTCCGTGCCGGCATCGCCGAGCGAGAGATTCTCAAGGGAATCGACCTCAACATCAAGGCCGGCGAGGTGCACGCGGTGATGGGGCCGAACGGATCCGGCAAGTCCACGCTCGCACAGGTGCTCGCCGGCAACCCTGCCTACGAGGTGCTGGGTGGCTCGGCGATGTACAACGGCGAAGAGCTGCTTGAGCTCGAGCCCGAGGTGCGCGCGCAGAAGGGGATATTCCTCGCGTTCCAGTATCCCGTGGAAATTCCCGGTGTCACAAACGCGTACTTCCTTCGCTCGGCGTACAACGAGATCCGCAAGTCGCGTGGCGAGGAGGAAATCGACCCGCTCGAGTTCCTCGATCTCATCGAGGAGCGCATGAAGCTGGTCGAGATGGATTCATCGATGTTGAATCGTTCAGTGAACGCCGGGTTTTCTGGCGGCGAGAAGAAGCGCAACGAGATACTGCAGATGGCGGTGCTCCAGCCGAAGCTCGCGATATTGGACGAGACGGATTCCGGCCTCGACATCGACGCGCTGCGCATCGTCGCCGGTGGCGTCAATGCATTGCGTCGTCCGGACAATGCCACGATCGTTGTGACGCACTATCAGAGATTGCTCAACTACATCGTGCCGGATTTCGTGCACGTGCTGGCGAACGGTCGCATCGTGCGCTCTGGCGGCAAGGAGCTTGCGCTCGAGCTGGAAGAGCGCGGATACGATTGGCTGCTCGACAACGCGGCATGACCGACGCCGTACTGACACAGGCACCCGGCTCACCGGAAGTGGGACGCGTCGGAGCGCCGATGCAACGCGCGACGCGCGATTCCAGAGCTGACGAGTACGTCGCGCTCTTCGAAAATTCCGAGCGACGCGAAGAGCCGATGTGGCTTGGGGCGCAGCGGCGCGCTGCAATCGAGAGCTTCGCTGCTCTAGGGTTTCCCACGACGCACAACGAAGACTGGCACTTCACCAACGTCGCGCCAGTGCTGGAACGCACGTACCGTCCGCTCACCATCGGATCGACGGCTCTCAGCGCGCGCGACATCGCGCAATTCCGGTTTGAAGGTGAGTGGCAGACGTTGGTGTTCCTGAATGGGCACTTCGTACCGCGCCTGTCGCAGATTGTTGCGGACACCAATTTCTACGCGGGCCCGATATCCGAAGCACTGACGGACGACGCGCGTGCGCGGATTGCGGAGCGACACTTCGGGACGCTCGCCGACGCTCGCACGCACGCATTCACGGCGCTCAACACCGTCTTCGCCGGCGATGGCGCGTTCATCTGCCTGGATGCCAACGTAGTCGCGTCGCGCAACATTCATCTGATCTTCGTGACGGATGCAGCAGCGGAAGGCGCGCTCATTTCGCCACGCAACATTATTGCGCTCGCCCACCACGCCGAAGCGACAGTGGTGGAAAGCTACGTGTCAGTGGATCAGGCCAACTACTTCACCAACGCGGTTACAGAAGTGGATGTGGCCGATGGCGCGCGGCTGCGGCACTACAAGGTCCAACGTGAGAGCATGGATGCGTTTCACGTCGCGTCATGGTACGCCAACCAGGCGCGCGGCTGCAGATACGAGGCGTTCTCATTCGCTATCGGTGCGAATCTGTCGCGCACCAACATTGCGACACTGCTGGACGGCGAAGGTTCGCACGTATCGCTCGACGGGCTGTACCTGGTAAATGGCGGCCAGACAGTCGATCATCAGACGAGCGTCATACATGCGAAGGAAAGCTGCACCAGTCACGAGCTCTACAAGGGAGTGCTCGACGGCGAGTCGCACGCTGTTTTCAACGGCAAGGTGTACGTGCGGCCCGAAGCGCAGAAGACGGACGGCAAGCAGAGCAACAACAACCTGCTGCTATCCGCGCGCGCGCATGTCGACACCAA
>JBDTIP010000244.1:0-3417 GCA_039936295.1 Gemmatimonadaceae bacterium | reverse complement strand
GAGCGCGTTGCCAGTCCGGCTCGTCGAGCTTGCCGTCAATCCGAATTGGGCCGGTGGTACGCACAGCCGTCATCGTGCGCGCTACTGTGGCCGACACATTTGATCTGGCTGCCTGTGCCATGCTTGACTGCGCGAGCGCCAGCGCGAGAAGCGGCGGGAGCCAGAGGGCCCGAATTATCGCTGCGCGTCGCAGCCACTTCACGTACAACTGCATGCTTGCCAGACTCCGTTCAGGAGGTTCCATCGAGCAAGACATGTTCGATGGTCGCATTATCAACGACGTGACTCCGCGCTATAATCCCGAGGGTAAACTCTCAAGCGCGGATGGCGGTCACACTCAAGACGTCCGTGCGAGTGTGCGGCGGAGTCGCGCGAGAGGTATTCCAGTTACTCTGAGGGAGGCATCGTAAAGGCGGTGAAGCAACGCGATGAACGGACTGACAGAATCGGCCGGAGATCCTTCCTGGCACTCGCCGGCGCTGGAAGGCAATCTTTGCGCACTCACGCGAGGCTGGGATCGAGCATTACTTTGTCGAGCACGACAACGCTTCGGATCCGTTCGCAAGCATCGCGGACAGCTATGCGTACCTGAGAGGACTGGAATTCTAGGTAGCTGGGACGGGTTGGCGGGTCACGTAAGTTTTTGGCACATTATCAAGGACGCCTCCGAAGGACAAAACGGTACATACCGTTACTCAACATCGCAAATATGGGCTCTGTCATGACGGCCACGCGGTTCAAGCTTTCGGTGATGATGTTCCTGGAGTACTTCGTGTACGGCGCATGGTATGTGACTGCCGGCACTTACTTCATCGAGACGCTCAAGTTCAACGGTGGCCAGGCGGGCTTGGCGTACGGCAGCATGGGCATCGCCGCGATGATATCGCCGTTCTTCGTCGGAATGATCGCGGACAGATTCTTCTCGTCCGAACGAGTGATGGCGGTGCTGCTCATCATCGGCGCGGCGGTGCTCTATTACGTGTCCACGATCACGACGTTCGGGACGTTCTATCCGATGCTCATCATCTACGCGCTGACGTTCATGCCGACTCTGGCGCTGGCCAATTCCATAAGCTTCGACCATGTGGAGAATCCGGCGCGCGATTTTCCGAAGATCCGTGTATTGGGAACCATCGGATGGATTGTGGCGGGTTTGCTCGTTGGCTATCTCGGGATCGAGTCCACGGCGATTCCGATGCGGATCGCCGCCGCCGGTTCGCTCGCATTTGGATTGTTCTCGCTGACGCTGCCCCACACACCGCCGCACGCAGCGGGTCAGCCTCTGCGCGTGCGTGACGTGCTCGGTCTCGACGCACTGTCGCTGTTCAAGGACAAGTCTTTCACTGTGTTCGTGGTCGGCTCCTTCCTGCTCGTCATTCCGCTGCAGTTCTACTACACATTCACCAATGCATTTCTGAACGAGGCCGGCATGGCCAAAGCGGCTGCAAAGATGACATTGGGTCAAGGTTCGGAGCTATTCTTCATGCTGCTGCTGCCGTGGTTTCTCACGCGGCTTGGAATCAAGCGCATAATGCTGCTGGGAATGGCGGCGTGGGCGATCCGGTACGTGTTCTTCGCGTACGGGAACACGGGGCCGAATCTCTGGATGCTCTACGTCGGAATCCTGATTCACGGCATGTGCTACGACTTCTTCTTCGTCAGCGGCCAGATCTACGTCGATCAGCGGGCGACACTCAAGATCCGCGCGGCAGCGCAGGGTCTGATCGCGTTTGTCACTCTCGGAATCGGCAACGTTATTGGCTCATGGCTGTCGGGCCTCGTTGTGCAGGCGTACCAGATAACGTCGCCGACTGGTGTGATCACACACGACTGGCGCGCGATCTGGATGATACCAGCCATCGGCTCGGCGGTGATCTTCGTGATATTTGCGTTCTGGTTCAGGCCACGGGGTGGTGTGAAACCACTGACGGATGAAATGGAGATGCCGATCGTGGTGTGACCTGTGGTTCGGTATCACCTTAAGGGTCCAGGGGCGGCATAGCCGCCCCCTACGGGTTCGATATCGGGTCGATTTTACGTTATGGATTCCACTTCCCGCGTGCAACGGCGGGCTTGAAATCGTCGATTCCCTTCGCAGGTAACTCGATCGTTCTTCCTTCTTCGGCGCTGCGGTACGCCGCCATCAAGAGCTTCACGACTTCAAAGCCGTCGTGGAAGGTGAGCAGCGGAGTTTCATCGCGCAGGAATGCACGCGTGAAATGTCTGTTCTCAGCTTCGTAGCCGTACGCCGCCGCCTCGCTCGCAACGACGGGCATCAGTCCCATCTCCGCGTTCTGTTTCTCGATCAGGTCCTCGCCGGACTTGCCGCTGACTTCACGACTGAAGAACAGATTGAGTCCGCTGTCGAGCGTGTTCCACGACATCGAATACTCCGGACCGAGCAGCTCGGCAGATAAACGTAGCCCCGGGCCAACATAGCTCCATGACGTGCTTGCCTCGCCGATCACACGCGTTCCGTCGGCTGCTTCAAACTCGATAGTGACACCCGCGAAATCTTCGGATGGATGCTTGCTGTAATCCACATCCTTGCCCATAGTCTTGCGCAGCCGTTCGGCATACTCAGGCCGGCTCCACTTGAGACTGGCGATACGGCCACTGATGGAGACAGGGGTAAGTGAATCGCGCGCATCGCCCGGCTTGGTGAGGAGGTAGCGTACCAGCTCGACTGAATGACACATCATGTCGTTGAGCACGCCGCCACCCTGCATGTCTCCGCGCCAGAACCACGGCATGTGCGGGCCGCTGTGTTCTTCCGCGGCACGAGCGAGGTAGGGGCGACCTGTCGCCGCCGCACCGCGCGCCCAGATCAATGTGCGACCGGTTTCGATTTGCGGCGCGAATACCTGATTCTCCAGATAGCCGTGCTTCAATCCAACGCGCTCTACCATCTCGAGGACCTTCTTCGCTTCGGCGACGTTCCGGGCGAGTGGCTTCTCGCATGCGATCGCCTTGAGAGTTCCCTTGCCGCTCTCGATCGCGTGTACTATCTCCTCGACGTTCTCAATGCGCGCAAAGTTTGGACCGAGCAGCCAGATCGCATCTATTGCGGGGTCGGCGACCATATCGGCGATCGAATCGTATGCGTGCGCGTTGCCGACGTCGAGCGAGCGAGCGTACGCTGCAGTCGCGGCGGCATGCTCGCGATTGGGACTCCACACTCCGAGCACATCGGCGTCGCGGACGGTGACGAACGACTGCACGTGGAATCGCGCAATGAAACCACTGCCGATGAATCCGATACCCAATCTCTTGCTACGCATAATCTGCCTTTAGCTGTTGTAGCTGACGCCGAGCTGGTGCAGCACTTCTTCGGGGCAGCCGTTCCAGTTTGGGTTGAAGACGTTGCCGATGTACCGAACGTCCTTCCAACCCATTTGTGATGAAAAGAATCCCGAT
>JBDTIP010000243.1:0-4762 GCA_039936295.1 Gemmatimonadaceae bacterium | reverse complement strand
GTTGCTGCGGCGTGGCTCCATATCAGTGAGTGGCGTGATGCTGTCGACGGAATCCCCATACAGCGCTACCGCAACGCAGCCAATCGCGATTACTGGCGCCGCCGCCGCTGGAAGCGACTTTGAGATTTGGCGCAACGGCGCCGTCGTCTTCGCCGGCGTCGCAGATTCCACCGGTCAATTCGAAGCGACGATCCCGTCCGCTGCAGGCGTTAACGACCTTGCGATTACGTCCTTTACCAGATCGGGCGAAGAGAGTGACGAGCATAGATACGTCGTACTCGATCAACGCTCGCTGCCGGCAGGAGTCGGATCCTACACACTGCGCGTGGGTCGCTGCGCCGAACCGCGATGCGACTATGCAACGGAGGTCGCGACGCGCTTCGGGATAATGCCGCGCCTCACCCTCGGAGTCGACGTCGATGCAACCACCGGTAAATCGGCCCCGATCATCGACCCGCGCTGGTCGCTCGTGGCACACCTTCGCGACGACGTCAACGCATCATTCAGCTCCGGTTGGAACGAAACGGCCGTTGATGCACGATTCCTCCCGTCGAGGCGCTTCGATCTCGCTGCCACGTACCGTGCAACACGTTCTGATTCCGCCTTCGGCGTCCTATCCCCTCATGGTTCCAGCGCAAGCGCCGCGGCATCATGGTACACTGGTCCAAATTACTTCTTCTCTGCCAGCCTCGAATCTGCTGTCGTCGGCCGGTCGCGCGTCCGTCGCCTGCACCTGTCGTCGTCATTGTTGTCTGGTCCACTCTACTTCAGGGCGTTCTCCAACTTCGCTCAGTATGCTGACGCCGCGCTGCCAGTGGAGTATGGCTTTTACGGAGAAACCGCACTGCCACTACATGCGTTCGCTGCGCGTGTACGCGCCGGTGCAACAAGCAGCCGGCCGCGGAGTGCCTTCGCGAACATCGTTCTCTCGCCTCTACCAACGGTTCAGCTTGACGCAGGTGTTGCCTGGACCATAGGTCGCGGTGCGCTATTCGGATTGTCCGTCAATGCGATCGGTCGCGCCATGCGCTATGAGTCGCGCTCCGTAAGCGGGAATGCCAGTGAGTCGGCGCGTGCGGAGCTGAGCGGTTCCGTGAGAGTGACAACGTTGCGCCGCCGCCCGGCATTTTCCTCGACGCCGGCGCGTGGACGAGGCGAAATTGCGGGGCGCGTATTCGTCGACGCAAACTGCGATGGCCGCTGGCAACGTTCCGAACAGCCGCTAGACGGTGTCTCCCTTCGCCTCGGACCAAGCGTCGTCGTGGAGACAGACTCGTTGGGCGAATTTCGATTGGACGATGTTACTCCGTCCGCGGAATTTGTCGTGACCGTCGACTCAACGTCGCTTCCATCGCCTTACCTGGTAGCCATTCCGCAGCGCATCTGGCCGCTGGGCAACGGCACGACGCACGTCGATGTCCCGGTTACCGCACGAGACTCTTCAGGCAGATCGGTTTGCAGCGACCCGAGCGTCGGCGGGCTCGCGAAGCACCCGGAGCGCGGCTACTCGTCGGCCGTCCATGGCGACAACCTCAAGACTCAACTTTGGAATCCTGACCCTGTCACCAACGCGTGGGAGATGTCCGAGCCTCGCGAAGACGTAACCGCCGAGCGTCGACCAGTCGCCGTCTGGAATCGCCAAGTCGTAATCCGAGCGGGCGTCGATGAGTGACAGCGTGCCCGCCAGCTCCAGTACACCATCCATCTCCAGCGAAGTGCGCGCGGCCATGTCGTACTCGTCCGTGATGTCGCCCATCACCTCTTCGACTAGATCCTCGATCGTTATGATGCCCGCGGTTCCACCGTACTCATCGATGACCACCGCCATGTACGCGCGCGTCCGCCTTAGATCATCCAGGACCCGTTCGGCAGCTCTGCTGTCCGGTACGTACAGCGCTTCGCGCATCAACTCTGGGAGCTTGAACGGTGTTCCCAGCTCCCGCAGCCAGAGATCCTTCGCCAGAAACACACCGACGATGTCGTCCAGGGTCTCGCGGTACAATGGATACCGCGAGTACCGCTCCGTCCTCAGCACGTGGAGAACTTCTTCTTCGGTAGAATCGATGTCGATAGCAACTACTTCGGTGCGCGGCCGCATTACGTCATGCGCCCGCTTCTGCTTGAAGTCGAACACACCCGCGATCATCGCCCGTTCAGACTCGTCCAGCTCACCGTGGGCGTGGGCATGCTCGACCAGGTTCATTAGCTCGTCCGGAGAATGCGCAGGCACATCGTTCTCCACCACATCCGTCATGCCGATCGCACGCGCCACAAGGCCCGCAATCGCGTTTACCACTATTACGAACGGCGTCAGGATTTTCCCAACCAGTCTCACCACCGGAACCGCGTACTTTCGCGCGAGGTCGGGATGCTCACGAGCGACTGCTCTGGGCACGAGTTCGCCTACTACTATATGGAGAAGGACTGCCAGCGCGAACCAGGCGGCGCCACCAACCACGCCAAGGCCCACCGCCGAAAGAGAGCTCCCGATCCTGGCGGCCGTCGTCGGCGCCCCTCGGCCCTCCTCCTCATCCACCGGCACGCTGAGCGCAGCTTCGGCGGCTGCGAATAAGGCGCTCACTGCCACGAGCACCACGATCCAGATCAGCTGCGTCGCTGCACCGCTCATCCAGTCTTGATTCTGCAAGTCCGTTGGCATTCCTCGCTAAATCTACCGGAACACGGTCGCTTGATCGCCCTGCTCGATATGAACAGCCGTTCGACAACGGCGATTATCGGCCTTCACCCGGGCGGATTCGGTTGCATCGGGCAATGCTCGTCGTCTGACTATTGCAAAATGCAATACCGCACACCGCAATCCCTCGCGGCGATTTTCCCGTCGCACCCCGTTCAGCTACCGGTCCGCCGGATCCTCTGGTGGCTCTATCTGGCTCGCTTGGTCGTGGCGAGCGTCGTCTTCATCACCGCCGTGTACTCCTGGCAGTACGCCTCCCGCGGCGATACCCTGCTCGCATCGCTCGTCTTCGCGGGTGCGATGCTCTTTACTGGCCTGTCCGCGGTCTACACGCACGTGTATCGGCGCTCCATCGCGATCCCCGTGCTCTATGCACAGGCTGTCTTCGACGTGGCTCTCGTAACGGCCATGGTGCATCTGACATGGGAGTCGTCAGCTTCACAGTTCGCCCCGTTGTACATCCTGGTCATTGCGGTGAGCGCGTTGCTACTGCCGGCTCGGGGCGTCACGCTGATCTCCGCACTCGCCATCATTCTCTACACGGGCGAGGCTGTGTTGGTGCGGGGCAGCACCGTAGGCGTCGGCGTCGTTGTACAACTCGCCATCTTCGCGATCGTCGCCCTCGGCAGCGGCTACATCGCATCCAAGCTGCGGGCGCAGAGTGTCGGCTCCGAAGCAATGGCAGAAGAGCTCGCGCGCTTCCGGCTGCATCAGGGAGAGGTAGAGCGATTGCATCTTCGCGCAGAGCGGCTCGAAGCCGTCGCCGAACTCGGTGCATCGATGGCGCACGAGATCAAGAATCCGCTCGCTTCAATCCGCAGCGCCGTGGAGCAGCTGTCGCTCTCGGCGCAGACGTCCAGCGACGATAGGCTGCTCACGTCGCTCGTCGTTCGCGAGTCGGATCGGCTCTCACGCCTGCTCACCGGATTTCTCGATTTTGCGCGCGTTGACGTTCCATTTACACGCCGCCTGGACCTTCTTGGAGTCGTGCGCAATGCGGCTGATCTCGCATCATCGCATCCGTCCAGGCCCAATGGGTCGCGCATCGAGTACGACTTTCCGCGCGGCACGCTCGACGTCAGCGGCGACGAGGACATGCTGCACCGCGCGTTCTTCAATCTTGTGTTGAATGCGCTCCAGGCATCGCCGCCCGATTCAGTGGTGCGCCTCGAGGCTGCCACGTTGCTGCCGCAACAGCTCGATCGGCGCGCGGCTGCGTTCGAGAGCGGTGCTATCGCGGTCCGGGTAATCGATTCCGGGTCCGGCATCAGCGACGCTGCTCGGCCAAAACTTTTCCATCCCTTCTTTACAACCAAGCCAGGTGGTAGCGGGCTCGGCCTGGCTATAGTTCACCGCGCCATCGAGGCTCATCAGGGAGTGGTCGTAGTCGACAGCGACGATCGCGGCTCACGTTTCACCGTTCTCTTTCCACGACCATGACAACTCCTGCATCGGCACCGAGCGTGCTCATCATCGATGATGAGCAGGGCATACTCGACGTCATCCGAATCCTGCTAAACAACAACGGCTTTGCTGCGCACACGGCTCAGGGTGGGCGCGCCGGCATCGAGCAGATCCAAGCACTTGGCCCGGACATCGTGATAACTGACATCCGAATGCCCGATGTCAGCGGCACCGATGTGTTGTCGGCGGCGCGGGCGGCCAATCCGGAGACGCCCGTTATCCTCATGACTGCGCAAGCTACTTTGCAGTCAGCAATGCACGCCGTCAACCAGGGTGCGTTCTACTACATCCAGAAACCGTTCCGGAACGACGAGCTTCTAGCGATCGTACATCGCGCCGCCGAACATCTCGCGCTCCGCGTCGAAAACCGAGCGCTGCGCCAGCAGATACGCAAGCGCGATCGCGACAACTCGCCGATTGGTCAGAGTGCGAACTGGCTCTCGGTTCTGCAGCTCGCAGCGACCGTAGCGCCAACCGATTCGACCGTTCTGCTGCAGGGGGAATCCGGTACGGGCAAGGAAGTAGTCGCTCGATACATCCACGACATGTCCGGCCGAATCACCAAGCCGTTTCTTTCCGTCAACTGCGGAGCACTGCCAGAAA
>JBDTIP010000242.1:0-12697 GCA_039936295.1 Gemmatimonadaceae bacterium | reverse complement strand
GAAATCGAACGGTGTGCGTGAGGCTACCGCAAACACGTATCCAACACCTTCGGCCGGATCGGCCTGGAACGGAACCCCAATTCCGGACCGGGCGCCGGAAAATCTCGAACGGTCGTTCGGCTGCTGCGGCGAGAGCACCGACATTCGGCCATCGGCATCGACCCTCACGACGGCCACATAACTCCCAGCGTCGCCAGTGTACATCACGCGACCCGGCTGGCCGCGGTCGAACTCGTTGCCCTGATCGAACCAGACACTCACGTTGGGCGCCCGTTGGCCCGAAAGAACCGCAGGCGCCAGAGCACCGGCGATGGTGAGCGCGGCTAGCAGGCGCGGAGCGACAACGCGGGTAAGGTTCATATGATGCCTCCTCCTTGGACTACCCCAAATTATGTTGCAGGTCCCGGGCCTTTTCCAGAAAGGCGGGGCGGTATCCTGTAAATACAGCGGGTTGATGGCCTTACCAACGATTATCGACGCGGTCGAAGTACTTCCGGCGTTCACCAGACTTCTGAACACTCTCCCAGCCGCGGGCCGACGGGTCACGGTCGGCGGTCTGCATGGCTCCAGTTCCGCAGCGTTTGTCGCTGCACTCGCCCGCCGAATGGAGCGCCGCTTTTTCGTCATCGTTGCGGAAAACGTCGGCGACGCGGAACGCTGGCTCTCCGATCTCGACTCGCTCGACGGATCGGATATAGTCGCATTCTACCCACCCCGCGAGAGTTTCGGTGAGGTTGAAGCGCACGCTGAAGTCGCCGGCGAGCGCGTCGAGACGCTGGAGCGCGCGGCGCGTGGCGACGTGCGCGTGCTCATCACCACTGCGCGCGCTCTCATGGAACGCACGCAACTTCCGGCGATTCTGCAGTACGGCCGCCTCGAGTTGAAAAAGGGCAACGTGCGCAAGCTCGGCGACCTCGCCGAACACCTCGAGTCGATCGGGTTCGAACGAGTCGCCATGGTCGAAGACGTCGGCCAGTTCAGCGTGCGCGGTGGAATCTTCGACGTGTACGGATTCGGCATGGCGAACCCGGTGCGCATGGAATTTTGGGGCGACGAGATCTCCGAGCTGCGTCACTTCGATCTCACGACGCAACGCTCCACGCGCGACGCCGACGTCGCGCTGATTCTTCCGGCTGACGGCGTCGCCGCCAAGCGCGTTAGCGGGCGCAAGCGCGATGCGAAGGCTCAGAAGCGCGCGGGTGACCGTGTAGCGATAACGGATCTCTGGCCCAGCGATACGATTGTAATCGTTCCGTCGGAGTCGCACGCGGAACCCGAGATGCGCCGCACATGGGATGAAGCGCAGCACCATCTCCTGCTCGCGATGCGTCGCGGAGAGGACGTGCTCAACCGCGACGAGCTCTACGTTGCGCCGGCCGCTGCAGTGCGCACGCTCAGTTCGTTCGGGACGATCGCGCTCGGCGCCGAAACTGATGCCGAAATTGGATTCCCGTTCCGCGCGCCAGAGACGATCAATCGCGATCTCACGCTGCTCAATCGCATCGTGCGCGACGGGATTCCCACGCTCATCCTGTGCGACAATGCGGGCCAGATCGAGCGTCTGGAAGAGCTGCTCACTACGACTGCGCGCGACGACATGCCGGCCGCACTGGTACTCGGCGTCCTCGCAGGCGGATTTCTGCTGCCGCCTCGCGGATCGGAGCCGGGGCTGCGCGTACTCACCGATCACGAGATCTTTCGCCGAGAGCGGCGCATCCGGCGCGCGCGCAAGTATTCAACCGGCGGTGGTATCGACACTCTCGGCGCGATTACGCCGGGCGACTACGTCGTCCATCTCGAGCACGGCATCGGCATTTACCGCGGCATCGAACAGCTCTTCGTCAAGGAAGCGACAGTGGAAGTCGCCGTGATCGAATACGAGGGTGGCGACCGCCTCAACGTACCACTGTATCGCATCGACCAGATCGAGCGTTATCGCGCGGCTTCGGATGTCGGAGATGATATTCCGGCACCGCGCCTGCACAAGCTAGGCGGCCGCAGGTGGGGTCAGCAGCGCGATCGTACGCGCTCGGCGATTCAGGAAATGACGGTCGAGTTGCTCGATCTGTACGCGCGCAGGAGTGTTGCGACGCGCGCACCCGCTCTGCCCGACACAACCTGGCAGCGGCAGCTCGAATCGTCGTTCCTGTTCGAGGATACCGGTGATCAGCGCAAGGCGACCGTCGACGTGAAAGGCGACATGGAGCGTCCGCGTCCGATGGACCGCCTGCTCGTCGGCGATGTGGGGTACGGCAAGACAGAAATCGCCGTGCGCGCTGCGTTCAAGGCGGTGCAGTCTGGTCGCCAGGTCGCGGTGCTGGTTCCAACGACGATTCTCGCTGACCAGCACGCACGGACATTCGGAGATCGCTTTGCGGACTTTCCCGTGAACGTGAAGGTGATGAGCCGCTTCCAGACGCACAAGGAACAGCTCGAAACCCTCAAGGCAGTCGCGGCGAAAAAGGTCGACGTAGTGATCGGCACGCATCGGTTGCTCAGTCCGGACGTCGCATTCGGCGATCTCGGACTCATCATCATCGACGAGGAACATCGCTTTGGCGTGAAGCACAAGGAGAGGTTGAAGCAGTTGCGGCTGGAGACGGATGTGCTCACGCTCACCGCGACGCCCATTCCGCGCACGCTGCACCAGTCGCTAGCGGGACTGCGCGACATGACGCTGATGCAAACTCCGCCGCGCGATCGGTCTCCGGTGCTCACCTACGTCGAGCCGTGGGACGACGCGCTGATAGAAGAAGGCGTCGCGCGCGAGCTGGACCGCGGCGGGCAGGTATTCTTCGTGCACAACCGGATCGAAACGATTGATGCGATCGCGCAGCACATCGCTCGCCTGGCGCCTCGCGCACGCATCGCTGTTGGACACGGCCAGATGCGCGAGCGCGAGCTTGAAGACGTGATGCGCCGCTTTGTGGAAGGTGAGGTGGATGTCCTCGTGTCGACGATGATCGTGGAATCCGGACTGGACGTTCCGAATGCGAATACGATGTTCGTGAATCGCGCAGACATGTTCGGACTGGCGCAGCTATACCAGCTTCGTGGTCGCGTCGGACGGTCGCACAGGCGCGCATACTGCTATCTGCTCGCCGCCGATGGCATGGACGACGACTCCGAGCGCCGGCTCAAGATTCTGGAGCATCACACGGAACTGGGCTCAGGGTACCGAATTGCGCTCAAGGACATGGAGTTGCGCGGAGCTGGCAACCTGCTCGGTCCGGAGCAGTCAGGCTTCGTGCACGCGGTCGGGTTCGATCTGTATCTTCGGATGCTGGAAGAAACGGTCCAGCGCGTGATGCGTGGCGGAGACGGGCCCAAGCTTCAGCCGGCGGACATTTCCCTCGACGTCGCCGCCTACATCCCGGACGACTACATGCCGTCGCAGGATGCCAAGCTGGACGTCTACCGGCGGCTAACGGCGATGGTAGATCCCGACGCGATCGCCGGCCTCAGGGCCGAGGTGCGGGACAGGTTTGGCACGCTGCCGCCGGAAGCCAGCCACTTCTTCATGTCCGCCCTCCTCCGGGTCCTGGGCGGCAGGATCGAGATAGAGACGCTTTCAGTGCGGGGCAACGAGGCCCGTATTACCTTTAGAGGCTCGGCAATTCCGTCCATGAAAGGGATCTCTTCGGCGTTCCACGAGGTACAATTTCAGGCCGAGGTACGCCGCGCAAATCCGTTATCGCTCAAGCTCACCCGGCTCGGCGGCGCGTCCGTGCTGGATGGGCTCGTCCACGCACTCACGTTGATCAAACCCACTCCAACATCAAGATGAAACCAGCTTCGCTCGCCCTTGCCGCTGCCGCGGCTTTCGTTGTATCCGCGACAGCATGTTCGGGCCTCAAGGAAGCTATGAGCGCGCACGTCGATACAGCCGCCAAGGCAGGCTCGGCGGAGCTCTCAGTCGATCGTCTCGCCAAGCTCCTCAACGAAGCAACTGTTCCACCTCGCAAGGACATTGCGCAGGCGATTGCGAGTGCGTGGGTCGATTACCAATTGCTCGCACAGTCCGCCGCGAAGGGCGATACGGTCGTAACCGACAAGCAGCTGGATGCTGCGCTGTGGGCTCCGATCTCGTCGCTCAAGGCGAAAAAGTATTACGAGCTGGTCTCGAAGAACTGGGGCGTCGAAGACACCGCCGCGGCGCGCAAGATGTGGGAGAATGGCGACATCCTCGCAGCGTCGCACATTCTGATTCTCACCAAAGGACAGTCGCCGCAGCAGAAGGCCGCTGCCAAGAAGAAGATGGAAGCCCTCCGTGCCGAAGCTACATCGGCCAACTTTGCCGCACTCGCCAAGGCCAACAGCCAGGACACGCCGTCAGCGGCGCGCGGCGGATCGCTTGGTGTGTTCCGGAAGGGTGCGATGGTGCCGCAGTTCGAGCAGGCGCTGCTCGCGCTCAAGCCTGGCGAGATCTCGCCGGTTATCGAGACAGAGTATGGCTATCACATCATTCGCCGTCCAACGTACGAGGAAATAAAGCCCGACCTGCTACAAGCCTCAAAGGGCCGCTCGATGCAGGTCGCCGAGAGTACGTTCGTAGCGAAGCTGCAGGCCGATGGCAAGATTGCTATGCGCAGTGACGCAGCCGCGACTGCTCGTGCCGTCGTAAGCGACCCGGACGCACATCGTAAGGACGACGGCACGCTCGCGACGTCGACTGCTGGCAACTTTACCGCAGGCGAGCTCGCTCGTTGGCTGATGACATTTCCGCCAATGACTCAGACACAGCAGCGCGGGCAGATCGCCAACGCGCCGGATTCGGTCGTAGTGATGTTCGTCAAGAACTTCATCACCAACGATCTGGTATTGCACGCCGCGGATAGCCTCAAGGTCGGGCCAACACCGGATGAACTCAAGCAGCTTCACAACGCATTCTTCCAGTCGCGCGACGCCGCGTGGACGGAGCTTGGCGTTGATCCCAAGACGCTGGCCGATAGCGGCAAGACTGAAGCTGATCGCGTTCGATTTGCGTCAGCGCGTGTGGACAAGTACATGGATGCGCTCGTGAGCGGAAAGGCCCAGTTCGTCCAGGTTCCTGAGCCGGTTGCGCAGGTTCTGCGCGACGCGGCCGGATCGAGCGTCAACGCGGCTGGCCTGGATCGCGCTGTTGAGCGCGCAGTCAAGCAGCACGCAGCCGCCGACTCCGCAGCGCGCGCCAGCGCACCAGCGACCGCAGTGCCAATGCCAATGGGCGCTCCTTCGGAGAGCGGCCAGCAGGCACCGCCGGCACAGCAGGCAGCGAAGCCAGACACCTCAACTCCGAAGAAGCCGTAGTCATCATGTCGTTGAAGTCAGTAGTTGCAGTCATCTGCCTCGCTGTGCCGATTGTCGGCACGGCGCAGGGTGCGGTGCCAATTCCGCAAGCGAGCACGGTCCTCGCGCCCGACACCAGAATGGTGGACACCGTTGATCGGGTGGTCGCGATCGTGGGAAGCTCCGTCATCACATGGAGCGATCTTGCCGCTGCAGTGAACGAGCGCCGCGCCGCCGGCCTCCAGCTTCCCGCCGATCCCGCAGGTCAGCTGGCGGTCGCGCACGTAGTGTTGAACGATCTCATCGATCAACAGATCCTGGTGCAGAAGGCGCCGGACATGAAGGTTGATGTTACCGACGCCGAGGTGTCGAATCAGGTTGATCGGCAGATCAAGGAAGTACGGTCGCACTTCAAGAGCGATGCAGAGTATCGCAGCGAACTCAAGGCCGCTGGGTTCGGCTCGCCGGAAGAATACCGG
This sequence comes from Gemmatimonadaceae bacterium, assembly GCA_039936295.1. Lineage (GTDB taxonomy): Bacteria > Gemmatimonadota > Gemmatimonadetes > Gemmatimonadales > Gemmatimonadaceae > Fen-1247. The sequence continues at coordinate 6,950 of JBDTIP010000242.1, read as the reverse complement.
CGTACGCTGGTCGATCAGTTTCGTCGTCGCTTGATTCAGCAGAAGACGTTCGCGGAGCTGCAGAAGCGCGCGAAGCCGGCGAGTGTCACGGATTCAGAAGTTACTGTGGCATACGAAAAGGTTAAATCGCAATTGCAGAAGCGGCCTGCTACTGTTGCGTTCCGTCAGATAGTTGTCGCGCCGCGCCCGTCGCGGTTTGCGGATTCTGTTGCGCTCGCCAAGGCTGAATCGATCCTCGTTCAGCTGAAGAAGGGCGCCGACTTCGCGGAGATGGCCAAGCGCGAGTCCATGGATCCCGGCACCAAGAACGTCGGTGGGGATCTGGGCTGGAACCGACGCGGGTCCGGGCTCGTTCCGGAGTTCGAAGCTGTGATGTTCTCACTCCGACCCGGCGAACTCAGTCCCATCGTGCGTACCTCGTTCGGCTACCACATCATTCGTGTGGATCGTGTGGAGCCGGCCGAGGTCAAGGCGCGTCACATCCTGATCGCGCCGGTAATCGACTCCAACGACGTACACATCGCGTTGCTCCGTGCGGATACGGTTGCGAACCTGCTCCGCAAGGGCACGAGCTTTGATTCGCTTGTTGCCAAGTATCACGATCCGGCTGAAGAGAAGGGCATTCTTCAGCCGTACCCCGTAGATTCGCTCCCGCCGTCCTATAAGGAGGCCGTTGCCGATGCAAAGGTGAACGACGTTCCGGCGCCGTTTGCGCTAAAGTCACCGACCGGCTCAACGAAATACGCGGTGATCCAGATTCTGGCCAAGACCGCCGAGGGCCAGTACTCGCTTGCCGAGGAGCGCGAGCTGATTCGTTCGCAGTTAGCGTACGAGAAGCAGACAAGGGCGCTGCTGGACGATCTCCGAAAGCAGACCTACGTGTCGATCAGGCTCTGACGTGAGCGGCGTCAACCGGCCGCGACTTGCGGTGACGGTCGGCGATCCGCGCGGCATCGGCCCAGAAATTATTTGCGCGGCGCTGGACGATTCGGCGCTGCGCGACGTTTGTGACATGATCGTCGTCGGCGCTGCGGGTGCCGGAGTAGAAGCAGACGTTCCAGTGGGCGAATGGACACCGGGCGGATCCATTGCTGACGCCGGGCGCGTGAGCGGTGCCGCAATCGCGCGAGCTACGCAGCTTGCACTTGAAGGTGACGTTGACGGCATCGTTACTGCGCCGATCGACAAGTTTGCGCTGCTGTCGGGGGGTTACGACTATCCAGGTCATACCGAGATGCTGGCGCATCTCACCGGGTCGCGCGTCGCGATGATGCTCGCGTCGGATCGGCTCCGCGTTGTCCTCGCGACGACGCACATTCCACTGCGCGACGTTCCGCACGCGCTCACTGCGGACGCGATTGCGTCTGCGGCAGATGTCACGCGTATCGGATTGCGCGACTGGTTCGGCATAGTATCTCCGCGGATTGCGCTCTGTGCGCTAAACCCACACGGTGGCGATCACGGCCGCTTCGGCGACGAAGACGATGTGCTGCTCGCACCAGCTGCGCGCGCTTCAGACTTGCTCGGCCCGTTTCCCGCCGACACGGTGTTCGTGCGCGCTATCCGCGGCGAGTTCGACGCAGTGATCGCGCCGTATCACGACGTCGGCATGACCGCGATCAAGGTCGCGTCGTTCGGCAGTGCAGTGAACGTCACACTGGGCCTGCCGTTTCCGCGAACTTCACCAGATCATGGAACCGCGATCGACATTGCCGGCCGCGGTATCGCCGATCCTTCCAGCTTTATCGCGGCGACTGCGCTGTGTGCTGAGATAGTGCACCGTCGCCGCCGGGCGTAGCGCTGGCGAACTCGACGCCCAGCGTGTCGATCTTACGGCCCTCCATCTCGCGCACGATGAACGTGACGTCACCCGACGCGAGACGATCGCCCACGACCGGTAATCGGCCAAGCGCGCCGAAGACGTAGCCGCCGACGGTAGTGTAGTGCTCTTCCGGAATCGTGGTCCCGAACTGCTCGTTGAATTCTGAGATGCTGGTCGCGCCGGAGATGATCGTCTCGCCGCTGCTCGTCGTGCGGACGTCTACTTCCTCGCCAACGTCGTACTCGTCCAGGATCTCGCCGACGATCTCCTCGAGCAGATCTTCCATCGTGACGATGCCAGCCGTTCCGCCGTACTCGTCGAGCACGATCGCCATATGCTCCTTGCGTCGCTTGAAGTCGGCCAGAACGTCTTCCACTTCGCGCGAGCCGGGAATGAAGTAGGCTGGGCGCATCAGCGGGCGCAGCTTGAATTCCGCCACGCGATTAGCCAGGACGGGAATCAGATCCTTGGACAGGATGATTCCGACGATGTCGTCGATCGTTTCTTCGTATACCGGATACCGCGAGAGGCCACTCTCGCTCACGAGATCGATGATGTCCTGTAGCGTCGCCGTCGCATCGATGGCGACGATCTCGGTGCGCGGCGTCATCACCTCGCGCGCGTTTTTCTCAGAGAACTCGAATACGGCGTCGAGCATTGCCGCGTCGTGCTCCTCGATTGCGCCGCCTTCCTCGCTAGCCTCAACGAGCATGCGCAGCTCTTCGGGTGAGTGCACCGATTCGATGGTAGGGACCGGCTTCTGTCCGAGAACGCGCATTACGCGCACCGCGGACCGGTTGAGCAGCCACGTGAACGGCCGCATGACCCACGCAAACGCAAGCAGCGGCGGAGTCAGGTATCGTGCCCATCGCTCCGGCTGGTTGAGAGCAAAGGTCTTGGGCGTGAGTTCGCCAAAGACGACGGTCATGTACGTCACGAAGGCAAGCGCGATCACGGTTGCGATCGTAGCTCGCGTGGCGAGGTCGATACCGAGTGGCAGGTGCGCGAATTCCTCGGCGAACGACTGCACCAGGAGTGACTCTGCGAGCCAGCCAAGCAGCAGGCTTGTCAGCGTGACGCCGAGCTGGCTGGCGGAGAGGGCGCCCGCGAGGTTGTTGGTGGCCTTGAGCGCGACGCGAGCCAGCGCGTCCCCGGTTCGTGCCATGGCTTCGAGGCGCGTCTTTCGGGAACGGACGAGCGAGAACTCGGCGGCCACGAAAAAAGCGTTGATCAGGACCAGCCCGAGAACGGCCGCTATGCGTAGCAACACCATTCAAAGATAGCAGGGCGCGGATGCTTCGCGGTCGTTTACGCGTCGTCGGACCCATCGTCGGACCCGATAACGAACCCCGTACGGGGCGGCTCCGCGGCCCCGGGCCCCTTAACGGGATATCGAACCACGAAACGTCGTATCGCAACCCGGATAATCCACGTCCGATCGCGCGTAAATGCGCCAGGGGCGTCATCGCCGCCCGCTACGGGTACGCCGCGATATCCACGTTCGATTGTGCGCCAACGCGCGAACGGGCCACGCGGAGGCGCCGCCGCCCGTCAAACGTTTTTGGGCCCCTGACCGGTTAAATTTCAAGGCTATGTCAGAGAAGCAGCAAATTCGGAATATCGCCATCATCGCACACGTCGACCACGGCAAGACAACGCTCGTGGACAAGATGCTTAGGCAGGCTGGGGCGTTCCGCGACAATCAGATTGTCGCCGAACGCGTCATGGATTCAAATCCGCTGGAACGCGAGCGCGGGATCACGATCCTGTCAAAGAATACGGCGGTAAGCTGGCACGGGACCAAGATCAACATCGTTGACACGCCAGGCCACGCCGACTTCGGCGGCGAGGTCGAGCGCATTCTGCGCATGGTCGATGGTGTACTGCTCGTAGTCGATGCGTTCGACGGGCCGATGCCGCAGACGCGCTTCGTGCTCGGCAAGGCGCTCGCGCTCAAGCGCACACCGATCGTCGTCATCAACAAGATCGACCGGCCCGGTGCCGATCCGCTGCGCGTGCACGATGAGATCCTGGACCTCTTTATCGAGCTCGAGGCTGATTCGGCGCAGCTCGACGCGCCCGTGGTGTACGCATCAGCTCGTGAGGGCGTGGCGACGATGGATATGGACGTTACGCCTGTAGATCTCGCCCCACTGTTCCAGACAATCGTGGACAACGTCCCACCGCCCCCGACCAACGCGGAGGGACCGTTTCAGATGCTCGTTTCCACCATCGATCACTCGCCGTATCTCGGACGTCTCGCCATCGGACGTATCGAGCGCGGCACGGTGAACGTGGGTGACAACGTCGCGCTTCTCGCGATGGATACGTCGAGCGCGCCGGATCTTTCGCGCGTGACGCGGCTCTTCACTTATGACGGACTCGATCGCATCGAGGTGAATAGCTCGACCGCCGGCAACATCGTGGCGCTCGCCGGACTGGAAGGAGTCGAAATCGGCCTCACCATCACTGACGTGAACACGCCGGAGCGGCTCGAAGGCATTTCCGTCGAGGAGCCGACTATCTCGGTCGACTTCCTGGTCAACAATTCGCCGTTCGCTGGCAAGGAAGGGAAATTCGTCACGTCGCGGCAGCTTCGCGAGCGGTTGTACAAGGAGCTGGAGCGCAATGTCGCGTTGCGTGTAGAGGATACTGTCGCGACTGACACGTGGACCGTTGCCGGCCGCGGTGAACTGCATCTCACGATCCTCATGGAGACGATGCGCCGCGAGGGTTATGAGTTTCAGGTATCGCGACCCCGAGTGATCACGCGCGAGGGAGCGAGTGGCGAGCGACTCGAACCGTACGAGGAGCTATCCATTGACGTCCCTGAGGAATTTCTCGGCGCCGTTATCGAAAAGCTCGGACCGCGCCGCGGCGAGATGATCGAGATGAAGAATCCGGGGCAGGGAATGACGCGCCTCACCTACCGGATTCCGGCGCGCGGTCTGTTCGGCTACCGATCCGAGTTTCTGACCGATACGCGGGGCACCGGGATTATGCATCATCGGTTCCTGGAGTACGGACAGTGGGCCGGTCCGCTGTCCGGTCGGTCGCGCGGAACGCTCGTGTCCATGGACTCCGGCGTGATCGTTGCATTTGCGCTGGCAAATCTCGCCGAGCGGTCGACGCTTTTCGTATCCCCGACGGATCCCGTGTACGAAGGGATGATCATCGGCGAGAACTCGCGGCCGGGTGACATGGACGTCAACCCGACGCGGGAAAAGAAAATGTCCAACATGCGATCCAAATCGACGGATGAGAACATCCAATTGGAGCCACCGCGCGTAATGACTCTCGAGAGTGCGCTCGAATATATCGAGGAGGACGAATTGATAGAGGTGACGCCAGCGGCCATCCGTTTGCGCAAGCGCCATCTCGGTGCGAACGATCGGAAGAAGATGTCGCGCGAAGCGAAGCGGGAGCGTGTCGCCGGTTAGGCGACGACCTTCTGTGCACGTTTGTTGCACATGCGCCGATCTTCCGTGTATCAGGTATTGCCTTCGCGAGTGGCTGCCCGATTAACTTCCCGTGAACCCCGTGTAATTCAGATGGAGACGGAAGACATGCTGTTGCAAGATCTCGACGTGCTGGCGACGGTTGGCACGCGCACCAGTTCCGTCGTGGACTATGTCCTGGCGAAGTCGTTCGAAGAAGACCCGGAGGACGAAGGCACTGCGGGCGACTTCGACGCCGACGACAAAGACGACAAAGACGACGACCTGGATGATGACGGCGACATTGACGACATCGATGATGATGATGATGATGACGACGATGATGATGATGATCTGGATGTCGACGAAGATGACGACGATGAAGAAGATGACGATGACTTTGACGACGACGATGAGGACGACGATGAGGACGACGACGAAGGACTCGACGACGACCTGGATGAGGATTCCGACATCGATCCGGTAGATGACGGTGAGGATGCTGATCTTTGATTCCGCGCCGGGCGGGCGGTTCCGCGTGACCGGCATCGTGTACTGACAAAAAAGGGCGGCCTGAGAGGGCCGCCCTTTTCGTGTCTTACGGTTCGTTCATTAGGCGCATCCCGGACCGATCGTTACTTGCGCCGCCTCGCAGGCGCGCGCCGTAGCGTGCGTCCAAAGACTTCGGCGACCGGCCGGCCAATCGCTGCAGCTATCCCCTCCTCGATGCGACTGCTCCCAACGCGCTCTCCGCTGATCACCAGAGTGAGGTGGTTGTACGAGATGCCGAGCTGCGCCGCCGCCTCGGCCATCGTGACCTGCCGGAGCGTGACCGAAGCGCGGAATGCCGCCTTGCGTTCGAGAGGCGTCATCGCCATTCTTTGCTACCTCTACGTTGCATTTCTAACGGTTATAAGTATCACGCCTCATGCGGTGTGGAATATGATACGCGGACGTAGCAAGTCAAGCAACTCATGATACGTGATCGTATCAAGCGCCGGTCGACTCTGGGCGATCGGTTGAAATCGGCCAGGGAGGGATCGCGGGTCGGCGGAAAGAGGCTGACTCAGCTAGACCTGGCCAGGGCTGTGGGAGTGGACCGGAACACGGTCAGTCGCTGGGAAACGGGCGGGATGGTGCCCAGAGACCCCAAGGTTCTCGCGTCGCTGGCGGCCGCCCTCAACGTGACGGTGGATTGGCTCATCAGCGGCGAGCCCGAAGGGAGCGTGGCATCCGCGATTTACGAGGACCGAGCCTCGTCGTTCTCGCCGCCCGCTACCGCGGCGCTTCCCGCGGGTGCACGTGGCCTCGCCACGGTTTACCTCGAAAGATTGCGGGCGTCGGGCTGCTCTCAGGCGCAGCAGCGCGGTGCGGAATCGCTGCTACTCGCGTGTGCGCGCAACACGGTGTCATCCAAACCGATCGAGAAGCGGGCGGACGTGGAGGTCAGCGCGGACGTCGATGCCGCATGGGATGTAGTCGTGCGAATACTGCGGCGCGAGGGAATACGGCCGTAGCTGCGTTGTTAGCGACATTCGCTTGCTCGTGGGGGTGGGTCATCTTATCTTCAGAGGCTCCCGGCCCGTTTCCACGTTGGTTGTATGGGAATGGATCGAGGGCCTGTAGCTCAGGTGGTTAGAGCGCACGCCTGATAAGCGTGAGGTCGGAGGTTCAACTCCTCCCAGGCCCAT
>JBDTIP010000241.1:0-6976 GCA_039936295.1 Gemmatimonadaceae bacterium | reverse complement strand
TGCTCTTGGGACTGGCGAGCGACATCCCCTTGTACCAGTCGGCGCCGTGCACGATGATATGCGGAACGGCAGCGAGTGTCTCGACATTATTGATTGTCGTCGGTTGCGCAAAGACACCAGATACGGCCGGAAACGGCGGCTTGATGCGTGGATTGCCGCGACGGCCTTCGATGGAGTTCATCATCGCGGTCTCTTCGCCGCAGATGTACGCCCCGGCACCCTTGTGGATGACAACGTCGATGCGCTTCCCCGAACCCATCGCGTTCTTGCCGATGATTCCGGCGCCGTAGGCATCGCGCACCGCTTCGCGCATCCGCATCAACGGCTCCGTGAACTCGCCGCGAATGTAGATGTAAACGGTCTCTGCTCCGATCGCATAAGCGCCGATCGCGCAACCTTCCACAAGTGCGTGCGGCGTCCAGCGCATGATCTCACGATCCTTGAACGTACCAGGCTCGGATTCGTCAGCGTTGCAACACAGGTAATGTGGCTTCCCGTCGCCGGGCTTCATGAACGACCACTTGATGCCCGTCGGGAAACCGGCGCCGCCACGTCCGCGAAGGCCCGAAGCCTTGACGACGTCCACGATCTCACCGGGCGTCATTGCCAGCGCCTTCTGAAGACCGTCGTAACCGCCGCGCTTGCGCCAGCCTTCCAGCCCAGTCGCGTCATGGTCGCCGAAGTATTGCGAGAGAATCGGCGTCTCGCCCGCGTGCGACGGATGCGGATATCCCATTACTTGAGTCCTGCCAGAATCTCGGGTACGCGAGCGGCCGTGACCGACTCCACGACATCCTCGTTGATCATTACCGGAGTCGCGAAGCCGCATGCACCAAGGCACTCGACTTCGATAACCGTGAAGCGGCCGTCGGCCGATGTGCTGCCGAGATCGCTGCACCCTGTGTGCTGCAGAAATGCCGCGACTACATCTTCGGCGCCGCAGATGTTGCACGGGGTCGTGGTGCACACCTGGATCAGGTATTTGCCCACGGGGTGGCTGTTGTACATGGTGTAGAAAGTCACCACGCCCTTCACGTACGCCGGTGTGAGCTCGAGCACCTGCGCAACTTCGGCCATTGCATCGTCGCTCACCCAGCCGCGGTCTTCCTGCACCATCCAGAGCGCTGGAAGAATGCAGGCCATCTTGGTGGGATAGAGCGGAAAGAGCGCGTCGAGTTCCTTGCGTCTGTCGCCAACGAAAACCGACTGGTACGGTGTATCCTGGTCGTGTGTCACGGCCGTCATCGGTCGATCTCTCCGAGCACCAGGTCGATGCTTGCGTTGATCGCGATCACGTCGGAGAGGAGGTGTCCCTCGACCATCTTTGGGATCGCGGAAAGATTCACGAACGACGGAGGCCGTATGCGCCACCGAACCGGCTTGGCGGTTCCGTCCGAAACCATGTAATAGCCTTTCTCACCCCGCGGACTCTCAACGGCGACGTACGCCTCGCCGACCGGAGGCCGTGGACCTTCCATCACCTGCTTGAAATGATGGATCATCGACTCCATGCCGCTGGTCGCTTTGGTCTTGGATGGAAGAATGACGCGCGCATCGTCAACATTGATCGGGCCGTCCGGCAGCCGGTCGAGCGCCTGGCGCAGGATCCTCACCGACTGGCGCATCTCTTCGATGCGAACGAGATAACGATCGTACACGTCGCCGTTGACGCCGACGGGAACTTCGAAGTCGTATGTCTCGTAATCGAGATACGGAAAATCCTTGCGGACGTCGTACGACACGCCGGACGCACGAAGCATCGAGCCGGACAATCCCCAGTTCACGGCTTCTTCCGGATTCATCACGCCGAGTCCGACGGTTCGTCCGACCCAGATAGCGTTGCGCGTGAGCAGGACTTCGATGTCGTCCAGGACGCCCGGAAAGCCATCAATGAAACTCTTGAGCTCGCCCGTCCATCCGTCTGGGATATCAGCCATCATTCCGCCGATACGCGTCAACGACGTTGTCAGGCGTGCGCCAGTCCAGGCTTCGAGCATGTGGTAGATCAGCTCGCGCTGGTGAAACGACCAGAGGAACGGTGTGTACGCACCGAGATCGATAGACGTCGTGCCCAGCCATACGAGGTGTGACATGATGCGCGACAGCTCGCACGCGATCACACGGAGCACAGTGCAGCGCTCCGTAATCTCTATGCCAAAAAGCCGCTCAGCGCCAAGCGCCATCGCGACGTTGTTACCGGGCGCGTTGAGGTAATCTTCGCGATCGGTCCACGGAATAATCTGGTTGTACTGACGATACTCTCCCGTCTTTTCGAAGCCGCAATGGAGATAACCGATATGCGGAATGCAGCGGACAACCGTCTCGCCGTCGAGCTCGAGAACCAGCCGCAGCACTCCGTGTGTAGCAGGGTGCTGTGGGCCGAGATTGATGAGCATGTGCTCACCGTCGAGATCAGGCTCAATCGCCAGTGGCTCGTCGAGGGTGATGACCGATCCATCGACATCGGTGACCAGCGGGACACGCTGCGGTTTGCCGGAGCGATCCAACCCGCTAGTTGAAAGCTGTACTTCTACTGTTCTGGTCTTGGTCGCCATCTATCTACTCTCCCGTCCGTTCGCCAGTCGCAAGACGGCGGCGCATGTCTTCCGGGATCTCTGAGAATGCTTCAGCGACGGTCAGTTCTTCCATCGAATAACGCGACTCCGGATTCGCGGCGAGCGCCTGCCGCAGTTGCTCTGAGCGGCTGAAGCGTCCGCGCAACGGGAAATCCTTGCGCAACGGATAACCTTCCTTGTACTGCTCCCACATGAGCAGGCGACGAAGATCCGGGTGCCCAACGAAGCGGATGCCGAACATGTCGTAGCATTCGCGCTCAAACCAGTCAGCGCTGCGGAAGATGCTCCATATGCTGTCGACTTCGAGAGGCTTTCCCTTTTCGAGCTCGGCTTTTACGCGCAGGAACCGTCGATACGGGAGAGAGCGCAAATGCCACACCATCTCGATGGGCTTATCGGACTCGCGGTATTCTACTGCCGTAAGGTCGGCGAGAAAGTCGTATCGCTGTGACGGATCGTCGTGCAGCCATCGTATAATCTCGCCGGCGCGTTCCCGGGCAATGATCACCGTGGTTTCGCCCCAACCCACGGAACTGCGCAGTATTGCGTCTCCGAACTGCTGCTTCAACGCCTCCGCGGATGGATTGGGCTCGCCGCCTCGATGCGGCAGCTTGCGCGGAGTGGCGGGTGGTGCAGCATCGGTGAGCGCGGTGCCAACCGACACGATGTCGAAGGATTCGATGGGTCCGGTCACGGCGTGGAGCGCGTCTGATTGATCGAGTTGCCGAACGGCTCCGAAATCTGGTCGATTGCCGGCGGCGGAATGTATAGCTGCGTTGTTGGATCGGGCTCCATCTCGTCGCGCAACACGCGATCCGACATGCGCTCGTTCATCACCTTTTTCTGCAGCATCTGAATGCCGTACAGCAGTCCTTCGGGGCGCGGCGGACAACCCGGAACGTACACGTCGACCGGAATGATCGTGTCGATGCCCTGCACCACCGCGTAGTTATCGAACATGTTGCCGGTGGACGCACAGGCTCCCATCGCGATGGCCCATTTGGGCTGCGCCATCTGCTGCCATATTCTACGAATGATCGGGGCGAGCTTGAACGGTACGCGGCCGGCGCAGATCAGCACGTCGGACTGACGCGGCGAGAACGACATGCGCTCCATTCCGAAGCGCGCGAGGTCGAAATCGGCGGCGGCCGTCGCCATGAACTCGATGGCGCAGCACGCGGTGCCGAACGGCATAGGCCAGAGCGAGTTAGCCCTGCCCCAGTTGACCAGGAAGTCGAGCCGCGTCGTGACCCAGCCGTCCTGTGACTGGGGGTCGTACTCCACCTTGCGAAGGGCAGATTCGGGGCGTGTGTTCAATCCCATGATAGTGCTCCCTTCTTCCACACGTACACGAAGCCGACGACGAGAATTGCCATGAAGATGAGCATCTCGCCCAGGCCGAAGAACGACACCGAGCCGACGGGACAGATGCCGCCGACCAGATCGACGCTGCACGAAAGCTCGTGGAAGTAGCTCGCCCACGGAATCATGAAGACAGTTTCGATGTCGAAGATGATGAAGAGCATCGCGATCATGTAGAACGCGACCGAGAAGCGCTCGCGGGCATCGCCGATCGCCGGAATTCCGGACTCGTATGCTGCACGCTTCACAGGGGTCGGGCGCTTGCGTATCGTAAGCGCCGAAACTCCGATGATCAGCACGGCATTCATGGCTACGAAGCCGAGCAACAGCAAGACTGGGAAGTATTCTCGCGCCATGCCGAATTGAGGATGAGCGGCCGTTCTAGGCCAACCCGCATGTGAAAAATTTCACTAATGCGTCTCGCCGGATTTTAGCTTATGTTAGGGCGCATTTCAACGGAAACGATTTACTCGGAATTGAATGTCCATTCAGTCAGATCGCTGGATCATCGAGCAGGCCGCCAAAGGGATGATCGAGCCATTCGAAAGCAGCCAGGTTCGCTCAGGGGTCATCTCCTACGGCGTCAGCTCATACGGCTACGACATGCGCGTATCGAACCAGTTCAAGATCTTCACCAACGTGATGAACTCGATAATCGATCCCAAGCAGTTCGATCCCAAATCGTTCGTCGAGTTCGAGGGTGACGTCTGCATCGTTCCGGCCAACTCTTTCGCCCTGGCGTGCTCGGTGGAGTACTTCCGGATCCCTCGCGACATCGTGACGCTCTGCGTTGGCAAGTCGACGTACGCGCGCTGCGGCATTATCACAAATGTGACGCCGTTCGAGCCGGAGTGGGAAGGCTTTGTCACTCTCGAGATATCAAATACCACGCCTCTGCCGGCCAAGATCTACGCCAATGAAGGCATTGCGCAGGTGATGTTCTTTCGCGGCGAGGAGCCGCCGATCACGTCCTACAAGGACAAGAAGGGCAAGTACCAGGGCCAGAGTGGGGTTACGCTACCGCGGGTGTGATGCGCGCGGAGTGGCGGATGCTAGTAGCCGATGCTAGTAGCCGATGCTAGCTGCGCCAGATACCGATCAGATACACTATGGCGATAAGCACGGCAACAACTATCGCGATCCAGAAGATCGGACTGTAACCCGTCCGTCCCACGCTTGCCGGCTCCCCGAGGGGCGCTTCGGCCTCCGGGCTCGTACCATGGCCAACGACGTACGTGGTCTTCTCGACCGCGTCCGCTCCCCCCAACGCTGTCTCGGAGTCCACGAACTTGGGTTCTGGATGATCGTTCGTGGACTCGTGCATCACCCGGTTGCTGCTGCCGCCTCGCTGGAGGCGCCTGCTCCCCGTGCGCTTGCGGCTATGTAGTCGTGGTTCATCTGCATTATGGCGTCGATGCTGATCTCTTTCGGACACGCTTCCTGGCACTCCCCAAACCAGGAGCAATTTCCGAACCCCTCGGCGTCCATCTGCTCAACCATCTGCACCACTCGCTTGTCGCGCTCCGGCTGGCCCTGCGGCAATCGGCCGAGATGCGTGATCTTGGCACCGGTGAACAGCGACGCGGAGGCGTTGGGACAGGCAGCTACACAAGCGCCGCATCCAATGCACGCCGCGGCATCCATGGCGCTGTCGACCGCCGACTTGCCGATGAGAATGGCGTTGCCGTCAGGCGTGCCACCGGTATTTACGCCGATGTAGCCGCCGCGCTGGATGATCCTGTCGAAAGCGCTCCGATCGACTACCAGATCCTTCACAACCGGGAATGCGCGCGCGCGCCACGGCTCGATGATAATCTCGTCGCCGTCCTTGAACGTACGCATGTGCAGCTGGCACGTCGCAGTTCCCTTTTGCGGACCGTGCGCAACGCCGTTGATCATCATCCCGCACGAGCCGCAAATCCCTTCGCGACAATCGTGGTCGAACGCGATCGGACGCTTACCGGTCAGGATCAGGTTCTCGTTGACTACATCGAGCATTTCGAGAAACGACATCTCGGGCGACACGTCCCGCGCGTCGTATGTCTCGAGCCTGCCGGTGTCCTTGGCTGACGGCTGGCGCCAGACGTGAAGTTTAAGATTCATTATTTGTAGTTCCGCTGCGAGAGGTGCACACTCTCGAATTCGAGCGGCTCCTTGTTGAGCAACGGAGCGGCATTCGCACCCGCATACTCCCACGCAGCGACATACGAGAAATCCGCGTCATCGCGGAGTGCTTCGCCGTCTGCGGTCTGACTCTCTTCTCTAAAATGTGCGCCGCATGATTCGGTCCGGTTCAACGCGTCGCGACACATGAGTTCGGCGAGTTCCAGGAAGTCGGCTACTCGCCCCGCTTTCTCGAGCGCCTGGTTGAGTTCCGCATCGGAACCGGGCACATTGACATTCTTCCAGAATTCTTCCCGCAACGCTGGAATCAATTCGAGCGCCTTTTCCAGATTGGCGGCATTCCGCGACATGCCGCAGTAATCCCACATGATGTGGCCAAGCTCGCGGTGCAGCGAATCCACAGTGCGCTTGCCACCTACCGCAAGCAACCTCGCTGTGAGATCGTTAACGCCCTGTTCAGCTTGCTTGAATTCAGGCATATCCGTATTGACCGAATTGATTCCACCGCGCGCTAGGTAATCGCCGATTGTATATGGAATCACGAAGTAGCCGTCCGCCAACCCCTGCATCAGAGCGCTCGCGCCGAGCCGGTTGGCGCCATGATCCGAAAAGTTCGCCTCTCCGAGTGCGTACATGCCCGGTATGGTAGTCATGAGATTGTAATCCACCCATAGACCGCCCATCGTATAGTGCGGCGCCGGGTAAATGCGCATCGGCACCTCATACGGGTTTTCGGCTGTGATGCGCTCGTACATCTCGAACAGATTGCCATAGCGCTCGGTTATCGGTTGCACACCGAGCCGCTTGATCGCGTCCGCAAAGTCCAGATACACTCCGCGCCCCGTCTCGCCCACACCACGGCCTTCGTCGCAAACTTCCTTGGCCGCACGAGATGTGATGTCGCGCGGCCCAAG
>JBDTIP010000240.1:0-3305 GCA_039936295.1 Gemmatimonadaceae bacterium | reverse complement strand
ATCGTAGCTGCAAACACGGCGAGCAGCGCAACGGCCGCGTGGGTCCACGTTGGTGCCAGTAATCGCAGATGCACGCCGTACACGATCAATGGCACCGCAGCAGAAGCGACAATCGCCAGGGGGTCGAACGGCTCCGCACCGGACGCACGTGCGATGCGGCAGAACTCCCATGCGGCAAGTGCAGCTATGACGGCGAGCAGCGTCGCGAGGGCTGGACCGCCCAGATAGATGATGGCAACGGTCAGCGGCGCGGCTATTACCGCGAAAAGCGTTCGTCGAGAAAGTTCTGACACGCCCGCGTCAGACTTCCATGATTTCCGCTTCTTTCGCTTTAAGCAGCGACTCGAGCTGGGTCATGTGTTCGTCGTGGATCTTCTGCAGATCCTTCTCGGCGATCTTCACCTCATCCTCGGAAACCTTGTCCATCTTCTTTAGTTTTTCACGTCCGTCCGTGCGCGCGTGACGTATACCGATACGACCGTCTTCAGCGAGCTTGTGAACAACTTTGACGAGATCCTTGCGCCGCTGCTCATTCATCGAAGGCAGCGGAACGCGGATCATACCACCCTGCGAGCTAGGGTCGAGGCCGAGGTCGGATTCGCGAATGGCCTTCTCGATCGCCTTGAGCTGGCCCTTGTCGTACGGCGTAACGAGGAGCGAACGGGGGTCGGGGGATGTGACAGACGCAATCTGATTGAGCTGCATCTGCTGTCCGTACACTTCCACCCTGATCGTATCGAGCATGTTCGGCGATGCCTTGCCTGAGCGAATTGATCCGAACTCGCGCTTGGAGTTCTCGATCGCCTTGTCCATGGCACCGCGGGCGTCCTTCACAATCTCCGGAATCGTCGTCATGATACGCGCGTCCCCACTGGTTCGCCGCGAACGGCTTTCATGACCGCTCCCGGATGGTTGATGTTGAGCACAATGAGCGGCAAGCTGTTCTCCTTGCACAACGTGACGGCTGTCTGATCCATGACGCCAAGCTCGCGCTGCATGATGTCATTGTATGAAATTGTCTCGTACAACACGGCATGGGGGTCGCGTTTGGGATCTGCGGAATAAACCCCGTCGACACTAGTCGCCTTGATGATCACGTCGGCGCGCATCTGAATGGCGCGAAGCGCGGCGGCCGTGTCGGTTGAAAAGTACGGATTGCCGGTTCCGGCCGCGAAGATCACCGCGCGCCCCTTCTCGAAGTGCCGCAGTGCGCGACGCCGAATGTACGGCTCTGCGATCTCTTCCATTCGGATCGCAGTCATCACGCGAGTGTCGACACCGACGCGCTCGAGTACATCCTGCATTGCGAGCGAGTTCACGACGGTGCCGAGCATGCCCATGTAATCGGCTGCGACACGATCCATTCCCATTCGCGAGATCTGCGCACCGCGAACGATATTGCCTCCGCCGATAACCAGTCCGACGCCCACACCCGCCTCGACCACCTTCTTGATCTCAGCTGCGTAGCCCGAGATCACGTCGAAGTCGAAGCCAAATCCCTTATCTCCGGCGAGTGCCTCGCCGGAGAGCTTGAGCAGAATGCGTTTGAGCGGGAGAGCTGACAACGGTTTACTCCTCGCCGAGCTGGTATCGTGTGAAGCGCCGCACCTGGATGTGCTCGCCCAGTTTGGCGGACGCTTCCTTGATGAGGTCGCCTATGCTCTTCTTTGGCTCGCGGACGTACGGCTGTGAAACGAGTGCGACTTCCTTGTAATAGGATTCGACCTTGCCCTCTACCATCTTCTGAATGATCGCCTCGGGCTTGCCACTGGCCTTGGCCTGCTCCTCGAAGATAGTACGTTCACGCTCGACGAGTTCGGCGGGAATACCCGATTTGTCGACGGCCACGGGCGCTGCGCTAGCTATGTGCAGCGCGATTTCGCGGGCCAACTCCTTGAAGTCGTCGGTCCGCGCGACGAAGTCCGTCTCGCAGTTGATCTCTATCATCACTCCGACCTTGCCGTTGTGATGAATGTAGCTTGCGACGAGCCCTTCGCTGGTCTGCTTGCCGGTACGCTTCTCGGCCTTTGCGATTCCTTTCTTGCGCAGAAGATCGACGGCATTTTCCATATTGCCGCCCATTTCTTCGAGTGCCTTCTTGCATTCCATCATGCCCGCACCCGTGCGCTGGCGGAGGGTCTGCACGTCTTTGGCTGTATACATCGTTATGCCTTCTGTTGGTTATTGTCGGTGTCTGTCAAACGAACGCCGCCGTGGTGAACCCCGGCGGCGTTGAATATGAGTCAGTCGCTGCTACTCGGCGGCCGATTCCGCGCCAGTATCGCCAGTATCGCCGGCGTCCCCAGCATCGCCGGCATCACCGCCGACAGCTTCACCGACCGCTTCGCCTTCAGCGCCAGGAACACCCTTGAGCCGCGCAGCAATCGCTTCCTGATTCGCGCGGCGACGACGTGGACGACGACGACGACGACGCTCG
Source organism: Gemmatimonadaceae bacterium (assembly GCA_039936295.1). GTDB lineage: Bacteria > Gemmatimonadota > Gemmatimonadetes > Gemmatimonadales > Gemmatimonadaceae > Fen-1247. The sequence goes on along the minus strand of JBDTIP010000240.1, from coordinate 868 downwards.
TCACCAGCCTCCGGCTCGGCGCCACGATCAGAACTGTACGTGTAGGACTCGGCCTCTTCGACTTCCGTGCGCACCGGCGCCTCGCGACGGGCGTCAATGATGGCGTCGGCGATGGCTGACGTCATCAGCTCGACTGCGCGGATGGCGTCGTCATTGCTCGCAACTGGAACAGTGATGAGATCCGGATCGGCATTGGTGTCCACGAGGGCGACGATCGGGATGCCGAGCTTGTTGGCTTCGGCGACTGCGATGCGCTCCTTCTTGGAGTCAATGACGTACATGAGCCCAGGAAGGCGCGTCATTGACTTGATGCCAGAGAGGTTCTTGGCAAGTTTGTCACGCTGGCGCGTCATCATGAGCTGCTCTTTCTTCGTATAGTTGGCGAAGTCGCCGCCACCCTCGATTCCCGACTCGAGGTCCTTGAGCTTACGCAGCTGCTTCTTGGCAGTCTGGAAGTTGGTGAGCAGACCGCCGAGCCAGCGCTCGGTTACGAACATGGCGCCGCAACGATCGGCTTCCTGCTTGACGATTGGAACGAGCTGGCGCTTGGTGCAGACGAAGAGGACGTTGTCGCCGCGCGCGACTACTTCGCGCACGAGCTTCTGGGCCAGCTCGAGCTGGCGCAGCGTCTTCTGGAGATCGATGATATGGATGCCGTTGCGCTCGGCGAAAATGAATCTGCGCATCTTCGGGTTCCAACGGCGCGTCTGGTGGCCGAAGTGAACGCCGGCTTCGAGCAGCTGCTCGAGGTTTGGCTGGGACATGCTGGTCTGATCCTTAAGTTGGTTGGTGTCGTCTCCACCCGTCAGCGCCGTGACGACCGGCTTGCGCCGGCACCCGTCTAAGCTCGAGGTGGATGTGATGGGGC
>JBDTIP010000239.1:0-3014 GCA_039936295.1 Gemmatimonadaceae bacterium | reverse complement strand
GAGCCTGTCGGAGCAGATGAGTGCGCTGAGCCAGGAGATCCGTCCGTGGCTGCCACCGGCCAAGCGTTACGATTAGCTTCCATGGATGGATTTCACGGCTATTTGGGCCGCGGGCGCGATTCTTTTGTTGGTCGCCGGCTGCGGCCTTTTTTTCGTCATAGGGCGTAAGGCTGGAAAACAGAGCGAAACCGAGCGGCAGCGAATAGCCGGAACCTCTGCCGAACAGACTGCGAAACGCGTCGTTGGTGACGCAGAGCGCGACGCCCAGGCATTAAGGAAAACAGCGGTTCTGGAGGGTAAGGAAGAGCTAATCCGGCTTCGCGAAGAGTGGGAGGCCGAGGCCCGGAAGCGGCGCGAGGACGTCGAAGGCGACGAACGGCGGCTGCAGGAGCGCACCGGCACTATCGAGCGCAAGGCCGACGCACTGGAACAGCGTGAGCGCGACATCAAGCGCACCGCCAGCGAAGTCGCCGTTCGGGAGAGCAGCCTGGGCGAACGCCAGGCGGAGTTGGACCGCCTGATCGCGGATGAGCGCCGTCGCCTCGAATCCCTCGCGGGCATGTCGGCCACCGACGCCAAGAACGAGCTGATCAAGCGTCTCGAAGAAGAGGCGCACGCGGACGCGGCCAACCGTCTGCGGGCCATTCGTGAGGAATCGCGCAGGAACGCTGATCGCGAGGCGAAGAAGATCATCGCACTGGCCATCCAGCGCATCGCCGCCGAGCAAACGGTCGAGACGACAGTATCGACGGTAGCGCTGCCCAACGACGAGATGAAAGGGCGCATCATCGGTCGCGAGGGACGCAACATTCGCGCATTCGAGCTTGCGACGGGTGTCGATGTGATCATCGACGACACGCCGGACACGGTGGTCGTGAGCTGCTTCGAGCCGATGCGACGCGAGATCGCCCGCATGTCGCTCGAGAAGCTCGTCGCCGACGGACGGATCCACCCGGGTCGCATCGAAGAAGTGGTGACCAAGTCGCGTGAGGAAGTTGACAAGGCGTTGATCGAGACGGGCGAGCGCGCCGCATACGAGAGCGGTGTACACGGCCTGCACCCGGAGTTGCTCAAGCTCGTCGGTCGCATGAAATGGCGGACGAGCTACGGCCAGAACATCCTGAATCACTCCAAGGAAGTAGCATGGCTGGCGGGAATCATGGCCGCCGAACTCGGACTCGACGTGGCGATGGCTCGCCGCGGCGCGCTGCTCCACGACGTGGGCAAGGTGTTGACACATGAGCACGAAGGAACTCACGTCCAGCTCGGCGTGGAGATGGCAACGAAGTATGGTGAGCATCCGCTGGTCGTCAACGCGATCGCCGCACACCATGACGACGTGCCGCACGAGAGCGAGATTTCGGTTCTCATACAGGCCGCCGACGCAATAAGCGGTGCGAGGCCCGGTGCACGTCGCGAATCGTTCGACACGTACGTCAAACGACTTGAGGGAATCGAGCGCATCGCGTCGGACTATCGCGGTGTGGAAAAGGTTTTCGCGATTCAGGCTGGTCGCGAGGTGCGTGTTATCGTGACGCCCGAAACCATTGATGATCCGCGACTCGAAACGCTGGCAGAGGAGATCGCATTGCGAATCGAGCGCGAGCTGCAGTATCCAGGGCAGATCAAGGTTGTGCTGATACGTGAGACGAGGGCTGTAGGCGTTGCCCGCTGAGCTGATAGACGGAGCCGCAATCGCAGCGCGCATTCGCGCGGAAGTGAGCGCGGAGGTTGCTACGCTGAAGCAGCAAGGAATCGTTCCAAAGCTTGCCGTCGTCTTGATCGGCGACGATCCGGCGAGCGCGGTCTACGTGGCCGGAAAGGGCCGCGCGTGCATCGAAGTCGGAATGGAAGAGGACACAATCCGTCTGCCGGCGACGACATCGCAGGAAGAGCTGATGCTGCTGCTCGATTCCTTGAACGCTGATTCCGCGGTACACGGGGTTCTTGTTCAGTCGCCCTTTCCAAAGCAGATTGATGGGAGCGCGGTGATACGCAGGATCGACCCCGCCAAGGACGTCGATGGTTTTCATCCGGTGAATGTTGGAAAGCTTTACGCCGGAGACCGGGACGGTTTTGTGCCGTGCACCCCTGCGGGAATACAGGAGTTGTTGCGCGCGTCGCATGTCGATACTCACGGCGCCGACTGCGTTGTGATTGGGCGCAGCAACATCGTGGGTAAACCGATGGCGTCGCTCATGGTTCAGGACGGTCCGACTGCAAACGCAACGGTCACGATCTGCCATCGCTACACACGCGATCTTGCTGCGCACACGCGAAAGGCTGATATCCTCATCACGGCCGTCGGGAAGCCAGGGCTCGTTACCGCCGACATGGTGAAGCCTGGTGCGGCGGTTCTGGATGTCGGTATCACGCGAATTCCTGACGCGTCGCGCAAGAACGGCACTCGCCTCGTTGGCGATGTGGATTTCGACGCTGTTCGCGAAGTTGCCGGCTTCATCACGCCGGTGCCTGGTGGCGTGGGTCCCATGACTATCGCGATGCTTCTTCGCAATACGGTGCGTGCGGCACAGCGGCAGGCGGCTGCGTGACGTTGCCATGAGACGTTCATTCGGGTCGAGGGCGACGCGCCCCGGTACGGAGTTCGATCTTTTCGGCGCCTCGCAGTCGACATTTGTCGCGCCTGCAACACCAGGTTCGACGCCGGAGACGGCGATTCAGGTGGCATCTCTAACGGAGACTGCACGCGCTGTGATCGAAGGGTCGCTCTCGCCGTTATGGGTGCGTGGGGAAGTCAGCGATTTCAAGCGGCATCGCAACGGACACTGGTACTTCTGCTTGCGGGATTCGTCGGCTCAGGTGCGATGCGTTGTCTGGTCGCGAAGCCAGCGGGGCATCCCGACGTCGCCAGACGAGGGGATGGAAGTCGCCGCCTATGGGCAGCTCACCGTGTACGCGGCGCGCGGGGAGATGCACCTCAACGTCACAGCGATGGACGCCGTTGGCGACGGACTCTGGCGCAAGGCGATGGAAGAGACGCGCTTGCGGCTCGA
>JBDTIP010000238.1:0-4365 GCA_039936295.1 Gemmatimonadaceae bacterium | reverse complement strand
TCGTTTGACGACAATGAATGCATCGTCTACTACAACGCAGCGACGCGCCGGCTCTTTGGCCGCGATGATACCGCACTTGCCGGTGCCCGCATCCTGAGTGTCGTTTCTGAGAAAAGCCTTGGCGCATTCGAGGAGCACATCGCGTCCGCTCGTCGATCGGCGGCGTACTCCGGCTCTGTGAAGCCCGAGGTTTGGGACACGCTCGTGGTTCAGGCTGACGAACACGATGTCCCGGTGGAAGTGTCGATGGCTTATGCACGCTTGGGAAAGGAGGGCCTATTTACTGCGGTGCTGCGCGATGTCACACGGCAGCGCCAGCTCGAGGATGAGTTTCGTCAGGCACAGAAGATGGAGGCGGTTGGCAGACTCGCAGGCGGCATTGCGCACGATTTCAACAATCTTCTCACCGTGATTGGCGCATCCAGCGACTTCCTGTTGCACGATTTGAGTGGACAGCCTGCATCGCTCTCCGCAGACGTACGCGAGATCAAGACAGCGACCAACCGTGCTGCTTCGTTGACGCGGCAACTGCTTGCGTTCAGCAGGCGGCAGCTGGTGCAGCCGCAGATGCTCGACCTCAACGCCGTCGTCGCCGAAATGGAGACCATGCTCCGTCGGCTCATCGGCGAGGACATGACCCTCTCCACGTCGTACTCGGACGACATGGGAATGGTAAAACTGGATCGCGGTCAGCTCGAGCAGGTCGTCGTGAACCTCGTCGTCAACGCACGTGACGCGATGCCTCGCGGCGGCATGGTTAGGCTATGCACCGGCGGCGAGACGGTCGCGGCGGGCGGCCTGGATTCTGACTGGGTGACGCTCACGGTCGCTGATTCCGGCGTTGGCATGGACGAGCTCACGCGCGCAAGAATCTTCGAGCCGTTCTTCACGACAAAGGAGCAGGGGAAGGGAACGGGGCTCGGCCTGTCTACGGTCTACGGAATTGTGAAAGCCTGTGGCGGCGACATCGAGGCGTCGAGCGAGCCCGGACTCGGTACCGAGTTTCGGGTCAGGTTCCCCCGTGTGGAGGACGACGCTGCCGCAGCTGCAGCCAATCCGACGGTCCCGGCCGCGGCCGGCGGGACGGAAACGGTGCTGGTAGTAGAGGACGAGGAAGCGCTGAGGCGTCTTACCCGCCGAATCTTGGAGTCGCGTGGCTACACCGTACTCGACGCCGCCAACGGGCAGGACGCAATTCGCACTCTGGCATCCGTGCAGTCGCGCGTGGACCTGATACTGACAGACGTCGTCATGCCGGGCATGAGCGGGCGGGAGCTGGTCGACTGTCTCCTGCCGGTATATCCGTGGCTCCGCGTTCTGTTCATGTCTGGCTACACCGAGGACATGATGCTACAGCATCGAGTTACCGAACTCGGCATCACCCTGCTGGAAAAGCCCTTTACAGGCGACGAGTTGGCCCTGGCCGTCAGAGGGACGCTGGATCGCGTCCTGGACTCCATCCCGGTCGGCTGAAGAGCGTTCGCGACCGTACGGACGGGTGTCCGCAGGAATGCAGCAAAGCGAGCCGCGTTATCGTACTTTCGTCATCAGGACGTACTGCGGGCTTGATTCGTTACGTATGCCGCGGTCGTTCGAGAACCCCTACCATACTGGCTGAATGATGTCTCTCTCTCGATGGCTCCGGATAGTTCCTTTCATCGGCGCCGGCGTTGTCGCGCCGCTTACGGCGCAGTCGCAAACCTCAACCACGCCGCTCGATTCTGCGACGCTCGCCGGATTCAAGTGGCGGAGCATCGGCCCCGCCAACTTTGACGGACGCGTAACGAGCATCGTTGGGATTCCGTCGCCGTCGCGCACTTTTTACGTGGGCACAGCAGCGAGCGGAATATTCAAGACGACGAACGCAGGAACGACATTCGAGCCGGTGTTCGAGCACGAGCCCGTGAGCTCGATCGGTGATCTCGCGATTGCGCCATCTGACACAAACATCATATACGCGGGCACTGGCGAGGCGAATTCGCGCAATTCAATCTCGCCTGGCGGTGGCATGTACAAGAGTACGAATGGCGGCCACACTTGGAGCTTCCTCGGCCTCAAGGAAACGCAGCAGATTGGGCGCATAGTCGTCGACCCGCGTGATCCGAACACCGTCTACGTTGCTGCACTCGGCCACGCCTGGGGCGCGAACAAAGAGCGGGGGCTGTACAAGACGACAGACGGTGGTACCACGTGGAAGCTGAGCAAGTACATCGATGAGAAGACAGGCTTCGTCGATGTTGCGATGGACCCCACCAACCCCAACACATTGTTTGCTTCCAGCTGGCAGCGGGTGCGCGGGCCGTACTTCCTGAATAGCGGCGGACCTGGCAGTGCACTTTGGAAGACCACCGATGCGGGTGCGACGTGGACCGAGGTGAGGGGCGGCGGATTTCCGGCGACGATGAAAGGCCGCATCGGTCTTGCAATTGCGCCGAGCAATTCCAGGTACATCTACGCGCTGGTCGAGGCCGATTCGCTTCCAAATCCCGTGAAGAACAAGAGTCCCAAGGGGCGTCAGAAGCTTCACAGCGGTCTCTATAGATCTACAGACGGCGGAACGACGTGGACGAAGATGAACGATCATGACGAGCGACCGTTCTATTACTCGCAGGTTCGCGTGGATCCGAAGGATCCTGATCGCGTGTACTGGTCGTCCACACCTGTGAATTTTTCCGATGACGGCGGCAAGACTGTTCGTAACGCGACGGTCGGCATACACGTCGATCACCACGCGATGTGGATCGATCCGAACGATCCGGGTCACTTTGTTGTTGGTGATGACGGCGGCATTTCGCAAACCTGGGACAGGGGCGGCAACTACGACTTCATCAATACGCTCGCGGTCGGCCAGTTTTACGCTGTGAGCTACGATATGGGAGTTCCGTATCGTGTGTGCGGCGGCTTGCAGGACAATGGGTCCGCCTGTGGCCCAAGCCGGCGGAGCCGCGGCAATATCACCAATGCAATGTGGTTTGTAGTGGGCGGCGGCGATGGCTTCTACACAGCGCAGGATCCCACCGACCAGAATATCATCTACGCCGAGTCACAGGGCGGCGCGGTGGGACGTCTCAACTACGCGACTGGTGAGCGCACGCAGATCCGGAAGCCGTCATATCAGGATCGGTACCAGCAATTCGAGGATTCAATCGTTGTAGCGCGCGGCGACACTGTTCAGCCGGAAACGCCCGTCATGCGGCGCACGATTGCCGAGCTGCGCAATCGCCAGCACGATGATTCCATTGCTTCTGACATGCGGTTCAACTGGGAGACTCCGTACTTCCTGTCGGTACATGCACCACAGACGATGTACATTGGCGGCAACCGCGTTCTCAAGTCGCTCGACCGTGGCGATCATGTCTTCCCGATCTCACCTGACCTGTCCACGCGTGACACGGCGAAGATCAACGTCGGCATGCACACCACAGGCGGCATTACCACCGATGCGACCGGCGCCGAGATGTACGGCACGATCGTGTCGCTGGCAGAATCTCCGATTCGGGCCGGACTTCTCTTCGCCGGTACCGACGATGGCAATCTCTGGCTCACTCGCAACGATGGCGCAACGTGGGACAATCTTACGAGCCACATCACCGGCGTGCCGAAGGGAACCGACGTTAGCAGGATCGAACCGTCGGCGTTCGACAGTTCGACGTTCTACGTGACATTCGACAATCACGAGCGTAACGATTTTACACCGTACGTGCTTGTCACGAACGATTTTGGCAAGACGTTCCATTCGATTGCGAACAACATCCCGACCGATGCGCCCAACTGGGTGCGCGTCATCCGGGAAGATCCCGTCAATCGCGATCTGCTCTTCCTTGGTACGGATGTAGCTGCGTACGTCTCGATGAATCGCGGTGCAAGCTGGCAGCGATTCATGACCGGGCTACCCACCGTTCCGGTCTACGACCTCAAGATCCAGCCGCGCGATCACGAGCTGATCGCCGGCACGCACGGGCGCAGCATCTGGATAGTTGACATAGCACCTTTGGAGCAGATGAAGGACGCTGCAGCGCGTGGCGATGGCACGCACTTCTTCACTCCGTCCACTGCATTTGAATACGGAGAAGTGCCGGTGGAAGGACAGGAGGTCGGCCAGCAATCCTTCCAGGGGACGAGCGTACCTTACGGCGCGCAGTTCACGTATCGCCTGGCTCCGGGCGTGCGCGACTCGGTGAAGTTCGCCGTGACGGCTGCAAACGGCGACACGCTTGCAGTGGTGAAAGGGCCGCGTACTTCTACGGCGTCGATCAATCGCGTGTACTGGGACTTCCGGGGTCGCCTGAAGCCAACGCCGCTCTCGCCGTCGCAGCATCGCGATAGCGTCGCGTACGCCCACCGGGTCAATTTTGTCATCGACTC
>JBDTIP010000237.1:0-12291 GCA_039936295.1 Gemmatimonadaceae bacterium | reverse complement strand
GGATTATCATTATCCTGCACAACACACTCATGCACGGCACCCGAACCTCTGACTACGACTTCGAGCTCCCACCGGAGCTGATCGCGCAATCGCCGCCAGCGGTGCGCGGTGACAGCCGGCTCATGGTGGTCGATCGAGCATCGCAGAGCATTGCCCACCGGCGCTTCGCAGACATCGTGGAGTACATCCCGGCGCACGACGTTCTCGTTCGCAACACAACCCGCGTGATGCGCGCGCGCTTGCTCGGCACGCGTGATTCCGGTGCGCGCGCCGAAGTCCTGCTGCTCAAAGCACTCGGCAATTCGCGTTACGAGGCAATGGTGCGTCCCGGCGGGAAGCTACGTCCAGGCCGCACGATTCACGTGGGCGACGACCTCGACGTTTGCATTCTCGAGATCACCGAACGGGGTACGCGCGTGGTGGAGCTCGTTAGCTCACTCAATGATTCCGACGCCATCGAACGCTTCGGACACATTCCGCTACCACCATATATCACCCGCGCCGATGCAGCGCCGGACGCCAAGCGATACCAGACCGTGTACGCCGACCAGTCGGGCTCGGCTGCGGCGCCAACTGCGGGGTTGCACTTCACGCCCGCTATACTGCGCGCGCTCGGCACCGCTGGCGTCGAAATTGCCGACGTCCTCCTGCACGTGGGCGCAGGTACGTTCAAGCCGGTTGAAGTGGACGATCCCGCAGAGCACGTGATGCATGAAGAGTGGTACGACGTCCCAGCGGCAACGGCACAACGAGTGGTCGAAGCACGCGCGCGCGGAGCGACGATATGGGCCGTCGGCACAACCACCGTTCGCACACTCGAAAGTGCGGCGCGCAAATCCGGCGACGTAGTGGCGGGCGCGAGCGAGACGAGCATCTTCATACGACCGCCATATGAGTTTCGCGCGGTCGATCATGTTCTGACGAACTTTCATCTGCCACACTCGACGCTCATCATGCTCGTCGCAGCTTTCGCGGGATACGACCTCACGATGCACGCGTACACCGCCGCCGTTGCGGAGCGCTATCGCTTCTTCTCGTACGGCGACGCCATGCTCGTAATCTGATTCGATGCCATTCAGCTTCGAAGTAACAGCATCGCAGGCCCGTGCGCGCGCTGGAGTGTTCACCACGCCACACGGCCCGATGAACACGCCCGCTTTCATGCCCGTCGGCACGCTTGCATCGGTCAAGGCGCTCGATCCGGATGATCTGCATCGCGCCGGTGCATCGATGGTGCTGTCCAACGCCTATCACCTGCACCTCCGGCCCGGTGACGAGCTGATCCGTGACTTGGGCGGCTTGCACAAGTTCATGGGTTGGAACGGTCCGGTGCTCACCGACTCGGGCGGATTCCAGGTATTCTCGCTCGAGTCGCTTAGAACAATCACCGAGCAAGGTGTGCAATTTCGCAGTCACATCAATGGCGATGCGAAGTTCTTCACACCCGAAAGCGTGATCGCAATCGAGCGCAACCTGGGCGCCGACGTAATCATGCAGTTCGATCATGTCATTCCCGGACAGTCCAGCGAGGATGTCGCGCGCGACGCGATGGAGCGTAGCGCGCGCTGGCTCGCGCGGTGCCTCACGGCGTTCGATGAAGGTGCCGCAACCGCTCCGTTCGAGCAGGCGCTCTTCCCCATCGTCCAGGGTGGAATCCACCCGAACCTGCGCCGCGAGTCGGTCGCGCGCATCACAGAACTCTCCGATTGGACGGGCTTCGGAATCGGAGGTCTGTCCGTGGGCGAGGCAAAGCCGGACATGTACGCGATTCTGGAAACAACCGACGCCGCCCTCCCAGCGAGCCGGCCGCGCTATCTCATGGGCGTCGGCTTCCCGGAGGATCTGATCGAGGGCGTCCGGCGCGGGGTGGATCTTTTTGACTGCGTGGCGCCCACGCGAATGGGACGCACCGGCGCCGTCTTCACCCACGACGGGCGCCTCAACGTCAAGCGCGCCGAGCTGCGAGCTGATCCCGCACCGCTCGACCAGGATTGCGGCTGCCCCACGTGCACCCGATTCAGCCGCGCGTACCTGCGCCACCTCTTTGTCACCGAAGAGCTACTCGGGCTCCGCCTCCTGTCGCTTCACAATGTACATTTCCTGATTCGACTCATGCGTACCGCCCGAGATCACATCGCCAGCGGAACGTTCGATCAGTGGAGCGCCCAATGGCTGGCGCGCTACTTCGCAAAATCTGAAATCACCCGATGAATAATCCGCTAGTCGGCACGATCATTATGTATGGCGCCATCGGTGCCATCTTCTATTTCGTACTCCTACGCCCTCAGCAGAAGCAGAAGAAGGAGCACGATACCATGCTGCGAAGCTTGCGAAAAGCCGACGAGATCGTGACCTCGGGTGGCGTCGTGGGCGAAGTCACCTACATCGCGCAGCAAACCAAGGACGGCAACCCGGTGGTCTCCCTCGATGATCGTGTGACTATCAAGTCGGGCGACACGCGATTGATAATAGAGCGTGGACGCATCGCCAAGATCGTGCGCAAGACGCCGGTGGGTGCGGAGGACTAGGCAGCGTGCCAGTACTTGCGATTCGCGTCCTGGGAGATCCCATCCTCCGTGAGCGCACCACGCCCACAGACCGGATCACGGACGAGCTTCGCACTCTCGTTGCGAATATGTTCGAGACGATGTACGCAGCGGAAGGAATCGGCCTTGCAGGGCCGCAAGTCGGGCGTAGCGACCGCGTTTTCGTTATGGACGTTGATGACAACCCTCTGGCGATGATCAATCCAGAGATCCTTGAGACCGACGGCTCCGAGCGTGCCGAGGAAGGCTGCCTCTCGATACCGGATATCTTCGGCGATGTCGACCGCGCGACACGCATCCGCGTACGTGCGACCGACGTCGATGGTAAGCAATTCGAAACCGAGTTGACGGGTCTCGCCGCACGGTGCGTGCTGCACGAGCTGGATCACCTCGATGGCAAGTTGTTCATCGATTACATGAGCCTGATCAAGCGCAAGTTCGCGGCTCGCAAATGGGAAAAGGAAGTCGCCAACTATCCGGGTTTCGTTCGCACACTGGAGCCCGGGAAACCCGGCGAGCGCCGCTCTCGCCGCTCCCAGTCGCGGGCTGCCTCGGCTGGCGGCACCGGCGACGTCGAAGAACCCGAGCTGTAACGACGCATGCGCGTGATGTTCTGGGGCACGCCCGAATTCGCCGCGCCGTCGTTGCGCGCCCTGGTTGGCGAGGGCTTCGACGTATGCGCGGTTGTCACCCGTCCTGACAAGCCCGTCGGGCGCGATCGAGTCCTCACCGCGCCGCCCATCAAACGCGTCGCACTCGAGGAATCACTTCCGCTTTTCCAGCCGGAATCGCCGCGCGACGAAGACTTTGCTGGCCTGCTGGGAGCCGTTGCGCCCGACCTCTCGGTCGTCGTCGCCTACGGACACATCCTTCCCCGCACGATCATCGACCTGCCCCGGCTAGGCACGCTAAATATCCACGCGTCACTACTGCCCGCGCTGCGGGGCGCGTCGCCGATCCAGGCTGCCATCCGTCAAGGACTGACCGAGACCGGCGTGACCATCATGCGCATGGTGACTGCGCTCGATGCCGGGCCGGTCGTCCTGCAGTCGCGAACTCCCATGCCAGATGACGAGACCTACGGCGAGCTCCAGGGTCGTCTCGCCGAGCTCGGCGCGCTCGCACTCATCGAAGCGCTGGCGCTGATCGAGCTGGGGCGCACACGGGAGCGTGCGCAGGAGGATTCTCTGGCAACCTACGCACCCAAAGTCGACCGCGAAATAACCCGCATCGACTGGTCGCTCGACGCGGGGCAAGTTGCGAACGCAATTCGCGCGTACGATCCGCGGCCCGGCGCGTGGGGCAGATTCAACGACGCCGACATCAAAATCTTTGGCGCAAGGCGAAGCTTTGGGGTAAGCGGACGGCCCGGCGAGGTACTGTCCGTCGACGCTGAAGGGCTCGTGATCGCCTGCCGGACCGGTGCTGTTCGCGTCTGCGATGTACAACCGTCCGGCAAACGACGCATGCAAGCGGTAGAATGGCACCGTGGTCGCGGCATATCGACCGGCGACGTCCTGGCATAGACCCACACATCTCGAAACCGGTGGCTCGCTGAAACGGTAAACAGTACCTGGAAACCCCGCGATTTAGGCGTCAAAACGTGTTGCAACCAAGCAACGGTTGTTGGACAGAAACAGCATCCCACGTCGAGGCCCAGGAGTGTCGAACCGGAACTATCGTCCGATTCGTGGACGGCCCAAAGCGCCGGGCCACGCTCGGCGAGGCGCGACGGCGATGGACAAGAGCGCGGCGACACCCCAACGCCCGTACGGTACCCCCGCGTATTCGAGTGCCACACCCGTGGCGGAGCTGATCAGGACTGCCCGGTCGCCCAGGCAACAGAGAGTCGGACAAAAATGCATAATTCTGTGCGGCGGCAGATGTTTTGTGTATATTCGCCCGGCACGACACTCGCTTACCTAATTACGAGTTTAGGACTCGATCAGCGCATGATGTTTGTCGATCGCAATCGGACTTATCGGCGCAATCCTGTTTTTTTTGACTTCCGTAACCCTTGGGCCAAGTGACACGCAAGAGCACGTGCACTTCGCGAGGGGCGGCTGACATGACCTGCGCCGATTTATTCGGGGCGGTCGTTTTTGCCAGCGCCCTGCGCGACGTTCCTTTTGTCAGCAACATACGAAACAACCGGTCCCGGCGCCCAGCGAGCGCATGCTTCGGCGCGTATGCTTACGGGCTAGCGTCGTGGCGTGACGTTGTAGTCCGACCTTCGCCAATTTCCGGGATTTGACAGCGTGAGCTCAGAGGTTAGCGAAACTTCGCAAACGGGCGTTGCGCGTAGTTCTTCAATTACGCCAACTCGCATCATCGCCGCCGAGGTCTGCGCGGACGTTCGTGCGGGACAGCTCCTGGACCCGTCCTTCGAACGTCACACCACACAGATCGACTCCCGCGACCGCCGCTGGACGCAGGAACTTCTGTACGGCATGATGCGCCGCCGAGCCTTTCTCGACGCCGTCCTCGCCGACCGTGTGCGCGGTGGACTCGTCCGCCTCGACCCGGACCTCATCGACCTCCTTCGCCTGGGTGCGTACCAGCTCCTGTGCATGGGCTCCGTGCCGGCCTACGCCGCCATCGCACAAACGGTGGAGCTGACCAAGACACGCCATGGCATTGGCGCCAGCAAGCTCGCCAACGCAGTGCTCCGCCGCACCGATCGCGAGCGCGCCAACCTCGCCATTGCCACGCCGGCGGATCCGATTGACGCGCTCGCGCTTTCCAGCTCGCATCCGCGCTGGCTCGTGGCTCGCTGGATCGCTCGCTGGGGCGCAGAGGACACCGCTGCGCTTCTGGCCGCCAACAACACAGAAGCACCGGTCGTTCTTCGGCCTTTCAACTGCAGTCGCGCGGAGTTGTTCGACTCACTCATTGCGGCTGGCGTACCAGTGCACGATGCTCCGATGGTGAGTGACTCTATCGAGCTGGGTCACGGTGTGTCGCTCACCGAGCTCGACGCGTTTACGCGCGGAATGTTCTTCGTGCAGGATCCAGCAGCGACTCTCGTCGTCCGGTACGCCGGCATTGCACCGGGCTCACGTGTAGCTGATCTGTGCGCCGCTCCAGGCGGCAAGACCTTCGAACTCGCGCGGGATGCCTCGGTAGTCTATGCAGCCGACCGCTCGGCGGCACGCATGCAGCGCGTAATCGCGACCGCACATCGGCTCGGCACATCCAATGTTGTTCCGCTGGTAGACGATGCGCGCCACCCCGCGCTGCACGGCATGGACGCGGTCCTGATCGATGTACCGTGTACCGGGACCGGCACCTTCCGCCGCCACCCGGATGCGCGTTGGCGGCTGAAGGCTTCAGACCTCGCCGTCATGCCGGCCATACAGCGTTCCATCCTGCGCGCAGCCGTGGAGACGGTCCGGCCGGGCGGCCTCCTCGTCTACAGCACCTGCTCGCTCGAACCGGAAGAGAACGACGTTCAGATCGAAACCTTCCTCCAAGATCATCCAGAGTTCACCCTGGAACCACCGCCAGATGGCGTGGTACCTGCCTCCGCACTCGATGCTGGCCAACTGCGTGTCCTGCCGCACAAGCACGGCACCGATGGCGCATTCGCAGCGAGACTTCGGAGAGCGGAATAGGTGAATTTTCGCGCGCTCCTGCGGCGTGCGTTTCCTTACATAGTGATCGGCATCGGCGGGTTCGCGCTCGCCTACGTCGTGATCTTCATCTTCGTCCTTCCGGCGAAGGTCGTCCCGTCAGCGCCGCAGCCCTACGATTCCACATCGCCGAAGCTATCCGCTCCGGTCGATACTGGCTATTCACCGCCCGACGTGCTGCCACCGATCGAGCCACCCGCCGTCGCCGCCCGGATCGTGCCGGAGTCTGCCGCTACTCCAGCTCCCATAATCGCCCCTGACCTCGTCGGCATGTCGCTCCCGGATGCACGTGGCGTCCTGAACAACCTGCGGCTCAACACCGTCGTCACCCGCGACACCAGCTCCTTCCAGCCGCCGAACACTGTCATCAGCCAGTCACCGCCGCCCGATTCCCTGGTGCCGGCAGGGGGAATCGTCACGCTCACGGTCTCGCACTTTCCTCCGAGCTCCACCGCGGATACAATGCGAGTACCGAGCGGCGCACCAGTCCCGCCGATCCGCCCCGCGGACTCTCTCCATCCGCGAGACACGACCCACCACCCATAGCTCGACATTACAGTGAAGCCGATTCGCATCGCACCGTCCATCCTCAGCGCGGATTTCGCATGCCTCCGCGACGAGATCGCGATGTGCGTAGCCGCAGGTGCCGACTGGATTCACATTGACGTAATGGATGGTCAGTTCGTGCCCAACCTAACCTTTGGCGCCAAAGTCATCGACGCAGTTCGTCGATGCACCACCCTGCCGCTGGACGTCCACCTCATGGTCGTTCACCCTGAATCGTATTTCGAGGCCTTCGCAAGCGCTGGCGCCAACGGTCTCACCATCCACGCGGAAGCTACCCACCACCTCCAACGTCATCTGAGCCAGATCCGCTCACTTGGCTGTCGGGCGGGCGTCGCGCTCAACCCTGCGACGCCGCTCGATGTCGTGCGCGAGGTGACAAATGACATCGATCTGCTTCTCGTCATGACCGTAAATCCAGGATTCGGAGGCCAGTCCTTCATACCGGCGTCCGTTGACAAGATTCGCCGCGCACGCCGACTCCTTGACGAGACCCGCTGCTCGGCCGACCTCGAAGTCGATGGTGGCATATCGCGCGACACCGTTCTCCAGTGCCGCCGCGCAGGCGCAGATGCGTTCGTCGCTGGTCACGCCATATTCTCCGCCCCCAACCCGACGGCTGAAATCGCCGCGCTCAAGACCGCCGGCATGGAGCTCACGTGACCGGCCGCCAGCAACTGGGAGTGGTCGCGGTCGTCCTCGTGGCGATCGCCGGGATCGGGTTCGGGATAACTCGATATCTTGGCAACGAGCTCACTCCGCTTGGCGCCGGCACACGCGCACCCAATTTCGAGGCCGCCACGCTGGGTACGCCGCCGCAAATGAAATCCCTGTCCGACTACAAGGGACAGGTCGTGCTGATAAATGTCTGGGCCACCTGGTGCCAGCCATGCCGGGTCGAGATTCCGAGTATCGAACGCCTCTACAAGGCATACGGACCCAAAGGGCTTCGCGTGGTGGCGGTTAGCATTGACGACTCCGCGAGCGATTCAACCATCAGCGCATTCGTCAAGGAGATGGGCATGACCTTCGACGTGCTGCATGACCCAGCTGGCAAGATCGAGCACGCATACCAGGTGACCGGTTACCCGGAAACAGTGATCGTTGGCAAGGATGGCGTGATTCGTAAGAAAGTAGCCATGGCAATCGACTGGGATTCCGAAGGCAATCGCAGGCTCATCCAGCAGCTGCTGGCCGAGTGACCACGTAAACACGCAGTGACTCGCATCCTGGGAATCGAAACCTCATGCGACGAGACATCCGCCGCTGTCATCGACGACTCGCGCGGCGCGGTGGAATTGCAGTCGCTGGTTATTCTGTCTCAGGATGTGCACAGGGTATTTGGCGGCGTCGTTCCTGAAATCGCCTCGCGTGCCCACCTCACCGCGATAGTCCCAGTCGTTCGCAAGGCCGTCGCTGACGCAGGCGCGACGTTGGAGGACATTGACGCAGTTGCGGTCACCACCGAGCCAGGCCTCGTCGGTGCGCTCATGGTTGGCCTTAATTACGCGAAGGGACTCTCGGTCGCACTGGGAATACCAATCGTCGCAGTGCATCACATGGAGGGCCACCTCTTTGCCACATCGCTTGATGATCCGCGCGCCGAGCCCCCGTTCACCGCGCTGCTAGTCTCCGGCGGCCATACACTGCTGCTCGACGTACCCGCCTGGGGGGAATATCAACTCCTCGGTGCGACCCGTGACGACGCCGCAGGCGAAGCCTTCGACAAGGTCGCCAAGATGCTCGGAATGCCGTATCCGGGCGGCCGCCACGTAGAAGCCCTGGCGCGTGACGGGGATCCCAAACGGTTCCGATTCACGCGACCGATGCTGCAGCGGAATACAGCGGCCGACGACCCAGCGTACTTTGACGTTTCATTCAGCGGGCTCAAGACAGCGGTGCTCAACGCCGTCCGCAATTCAAGTGACATTGAGCACGATCGCGCCGATATCGCTCGCGGATTCCAGGATGCGCTCATCGAGACGCTCGCGGAAAAGACCGTCCGCGCCGCGACGATGTACGGGCGCGATCGGATCGTTCTTGGCGGCGGCGTCGCCTGCAATGGCGCACTCGGTGCGGCGATAAGGCAGCGAATGAGCGGCACCGCTCAGCTATTTGCTCCAACACCGCGCCTCGCTACGGACAACGCCGCCATGATCGCCCGGGCAGGCATCTTCCGCTATTATCAAGGTGAGCGGGCACCGCTCGACCAAGCCGCGCGAGCTACGGCACCACTTCCTGGCCAAGCATGATCCACATCTACGCTTCGATCACCCAGAACTCCTTCACCTACAACATCGGCCGTTTCGAGTTCACAGGGTTCGGGATAGCAATGCTCGCGGCCTTTGTCATCGCCCAGATCATCGCACAGCGCGAGTTGTGGCGTCGCGGTTTCGACCCGGCCCCGATCTCCGACCTTGTGTTTGCTGCGGTCATCGGCGGAATCATTGGCGGAAAGGTCTATTACGCGATCCTTATGGAGGATGTGAGCTCGCTATTCAGCCGCTCGGGGCTCGTCTTCTGGGGCGGCCTCATCGGCGGGATCATTGCCGTACTGTTTGTCGCCTGGCGTAAGAAGGTCCCACTCCTGCGCGTCGCCGATGTTGGCGGGATCGCAGTCGCTGCCGCTTATTCCATTGGCCGTACGGGGTGCTGGGCTGTGGGAGATGACTACGGACGGCCCTGGAACGGCCCGTGGGCTGTGAGCTTTCCGAACGGCGCGCCGCCCACCACGGTCGAAAATCTGACGCACATGTTCCACATGCATTTCCCTGCCGGAATGAACCCGATGCAAGTCGTGTCGGTGCATCCCACGGAATTGTATGAGGTGGTGCTCGCCTTCATAATGTTCCTGCTACTTTGGCGGTTGCGCGATCACGCACACGCAGAAGGCTGGTTGTTCGGCTTCTACTGCATGCTTGCCGGGGTCGAGCGCTTCTTCATGGAAATATTCCGCGCCAAGGATGATCGCTTCTTTGGACCGTTCACCACGGCGCAGGTATTCGCAGTTGCATTCGTCATCGCCGGCGTCATCATCATGCGGTGGCGCTACAAAGTGACCGATCGCGCGCCGGGAATCCACGCGGAGCCAAGGTCCGCGTAGCGTAACGTTTAACTGACGCCCAGCGCCTTTTTGGACACCGCTCCGCGCTGGCCCGTCCGTGCTTCGAACGCCTGAACGAAATCCGTCAGCCTGTCTGCGGAGAAACGGTCGCGGGGGATCTCAAGCGCGTCGATCGCTTGTTCGATCGCAGTCGGCGCACCCTCCACTTCCACGAGCGTATCCATCCGCGGGTACTGCTCGAAGCGAATGATAACTACCGACTGCACGTCACCAGCACGGGCCGAGATCTCGTATTGCGAGATCTCGCGGTCTATCTCGCTAACGACTTCGAAACCGCTCCGCGCCAAAATGCTCGCCATCGCGTCGGGGTCGGTTACCCCCGTAGTCAGCTCAGCGCGGATCTTGTAGCCACCCTCTTTCAACGTCGGGCCTTTCCAGTCTAGTTGAGCGTTGACCGCTCCGTGCGGTGACCGATACGTTCGGAGCCGCAGTACAAGCCCTTTCGCGCCGAGAGCGCCTGCTGCGAAATCATAGATGCGATCGTGCAGCGATCCGTCGAAAACGAGCACTGCGCCAGCTTGCTCGATTCTCTTTCTGGCGTCGTCGAGATCGACAACGCGCGCCTTGAGCTCGACCTCGCGATGTGGCTCGCTCATCCGACTATAGCCTCAAGTACAGCACTCGTGTCGCTGAGATCGGCGAACACTGCATACGGCGCGTGGGCTTGCAAGTCGCCGACCGAATACCAGCCGGTGGCGACTGCAATCGTGCGCGCGCCCAAAGCTCTCCCGCAGGCGATGTCCGCAGGTGTATCACCGATTACCACGACATCTCTTCCTTCGAGTACCACACCAAACTCCTGTTCCATTCGACGGTGGGCAATAGCCGGAAGGTCGCCGCGCACTTCGCTGTCGGATCCAAACGCGTTCACCCGAAACTGGTCAAAATCCAGACCAACAGCGCCGAGCTTGAGCCGCGCGCCCGGTTCGACGTTGCCGGTGAGCAAACCAAGCACCGCGTCACTCCGCCTGTGTACCACGTCTATGATCTCGGCGACACCAGGATACATCCCGACGCCGCGACTCGGCTCCGCAAGCCGCTCCGGAAGTGACGCGACGTAAAGCGCGACAACATCGTCCATTCGAGCGTCCACATCGGCATCGCTGAAGCCGGCGTCGCGCATCGCTTCACGAACTATCTGCTTATCGGTCTTGCCATCATACCGCATGGCGGAGTCGCCCGGCGTACCAAAAAAAACTGTGAGTGCGTGCTCCATGGCGTCGCGGCCTGCACCGCCGGAGTGCAGGATTGTACCATCTATGTCGAAGAGAACGAGGTGTTGCATTGTGAATGTCTTGTTGAGCTGGGATCTTACGCGCGCGTCAGAAATATTCCGCCGATGATTGCTACAGTACCAGCAATTTGCCAGATAGTTGGCGCCTCCGCGAGCGCGACCCAACCGGTAAGGATCGCCACGATCGGCTGGAGATTGCCGTATACCGAAGCACGCGTAGGCCCAAGTACCCGGATACCGCGATACCAGAACAGGTACGCTATTGCCATCGATCCGACGCTGCTGTAGAGGACGCACCCCCACGCGATTAACGATGCATGCGAGGATACGATCGGCGGGAGCGCCCACGGCGTGAGGAACGCGAGTGGGATCATCCCGCCAACGAGGGTCAGCGCACTCAACTGGACGGGATCTATGTGCTGCGTCAGAGGCTTCAACCCCACGCTATAGCCACTCCAGCAGATAACACCGAAAAAGACGATAATCACTCCAAGCGCCGTATCGCCGCCAGTGTGTCCGCCCGTCGCGCTGCCGAGCATCACGACGCCAACGCCGGCGATCGACAGTGCTATTCCGGCCCAGGAACGCATGCTGACCGCCTCCACGCCGCTGGCGATGCTGATCAGCGCGATGAATGCGGGGGCCGCGGCAAGTATCAACGCCGCACTACCAACACGGGTGTGCGACACGCCAACGACAAACAGAATCTGGTAAAGCCCGTTGCCGATCGCTCCGAGTGCGACCAGCTTCAGCACGTCCGGCTTGCGCGGCCAGTCCTTACGCTGAAGAAGAGCCACCGTGACAAGGATCACGGTGGCAATCAGTACACGCATCCATGTGAATGGCACCGAGCCGAAAGCGCGGCCGGCAACCTTTACAGCGCTATAATTGATTCCCCAGATCGTCGCCATCAGAAGCAGCAGCGCGTCTGTTGGTCCGAACGATTTGGGTTGGGCTGGCATCCTCAAATCTAGTATCTTTCGGGGTGCACATATCCTTCGCAGTATTCGCAGACGCGGCGAACTTGTCGCAGGAAGGTAAACTCAACGTTCTCGGAATATTCGACGCGCTGCATGTCAGCGGATTTCCGTCAATGCATCCGCGCGCGCACTTTGTGGTGCGCGTAAAGGGCAGCGCGTCTGATTCCGGGACGCATAGGCTCGCGTTCCACTGGATCAACCCGCGCGACAC
>JBDTIP010000236.1:0-4643 GCA_039936295.1 Gemmatimonadaceae bacterium | reverse complement strand
CTCGATTGGCTTCGCGGGTCTCGCCACGCTGGCCGAAGTCTGGTTGAATGGCACGCATATCCTGTCAAGCGATAACATGTTCGTGGCGCACAGTGTGGACGCTGGAGGTGCCCTTGCGCACGACAACGAACTCATCGTTCGGTTTGCGTCACTCACCTCTGCTCTTGCGGTTCGCCGTCCCCGTCCTCGGTGGCGCACGCGGCTAGTCAGCCATCAGAATCTTCGCTGGATCAGGACCACCCTTCTGGGCCGGATGCCCGGCTGGTCGGCTGGGCCGCAGCCCGTGGGTCCATGGAAAGCCATAACGCTATTCCGTCACTCGGTCACGCGCGTCGTTTCGAGCAAAGTCCGCTCTCGACTTGATGGGGCCGATGGGTTGGTCTCGGTTGTAGTTCGCATTGGTGCCGCCGCAGGCACGACGATCACCGCTGCATCGGTGATCGTGGGAGAGATTGAAAGACCAGCGATCGTGCGCTGGTCGGGCGAAGATTTTGTTGTTCACGCGACGATCCGCATACAGGATGCGAAGTTGTGGTGGCCGCACACGCACGGCGGACAGCCGCTGTATAACGCATCAATACGCATCGTATCGAGTGATTCCGAGATCATTCTTTCTGTTGGGAAAGTCGGCTTCAGAACCATTCGGCTAGACACCGGCGAGGGCGACTTCGCGATATTCGTCAACGACGAGCGAGTGTTCTGCCGTGGTGCATGCTGGAGCCCTCCGGATTCGTTGCGGTTGCACTCGACCAGAGCGGGGTATCGCCGTACGCTCGAGCTGGCACGGGATGCTGGGATGAACATGATCCGAATCGGTGGAACGATGGTGTACGAGCATGACGACTTCTACGATCTGTGCGACCAGTTTGGGATCCTGGTGTGGCAGGATTTCATGTTCGCCAACATGGATTATCCTGCCGGAGACGGCGATTTCCAAAATAGCGTCGAGCTCGAAGCACGGCAGATACTGCAGCGTATCGGCGGTCACACATCTCTTGCGCTCGTGTGCGGCAGCAGCGAAGTCGAGCAGCAGGCCGCGATGCTTGGCCTGCCACAGTCCGAGTGGCGCAGCGTATTGTTCTCGGACACGCTACCCGACCTCGTCGCGGAGCTTGCCGCCGATGTGCCGTACTGGCCATCTTCGCCCAGTGGCGGCACGATGCCGTTTCATGTCGACGCGGGCGACGGGCACTACTTTGGCTACGGACCGTATCTTCGTCCCCAGTCGGACGTACGCGCCAGCAATGTCCGATTCGCATCCGAAGCGCTCGCCTTCGCCAACGTGCCGGAGCCGCGTTTCGTGGATGGGCTGAACTGCGGCGCCGCAGGTGCTGGGCACCATCCCGCATGGAAACGTGGAGTTCCACGCGACAACGGAGCCGCCTGGGACTTCGAAGATGTTCGGGACCATTATGTTCGCGAACTATTTGACGTTGACCCGGTCGCCGTTCGCTACGCCGACCCCGAGCGCTACCTCGCGCTCGGCCGGGTTGCGGCTGGCGAGGTGATGGCGCGGACGATCGCTGAATGGCGTCGCACCGGTTCTGGTTGCAATGGAGCGCTCGTCTGGTTGTATCGCGACATGCAGCCCGGAGCCGGATGGGGGGTCCTCGATTACAACGGTGACCCCAAGGCGGCGTACTACTACCTCGCGCGCGCATTCAGGCCGGTGAGCCTTTCGATGACCGACGAAGGGCTCAACGGGATTGCCGTACACTTGGCCAACGACAGCGCATCGTTCGTATCCGCGGAGTTGCGGATTGCGTT
Source organism: Gemmatimonadaceae bacterium (assembly GCA_039936295.1). Classification (GTDB taxonomy): domain Bacteria; phylum Gemmatimonadota; class Gemmatimonadetes; order Gemmatimonadales; family Gemmatimonadaceae; genus Fen-1247. The sequence continues at coordinate 2,876 of JBDTIP010000236.1, read as the reverse complement.
GTATCGCGGAAGTACGCGCGTTGGCGGTGCATCACAACTCGTGAACCTGCCGGAGCGATCGGGCGGCACCGTCAGTGCTGACGCGATCATCGGCGCATTCACGGACGTCAGCTATGCGTACAGGTTTGGGCCGCCTAACCATGACACAGTGGTCGCCACGCTCGTGGATCCTGCCACTGGCGACACACTCTCGGAGTCGTTTCACTTCCCAGTCGGTATCGGGGCGCCACGTGCATCCGTTCGACTCGAGGCGAAGGTGCAACGCAACGACGATGGTTCGTGCGCGATCATGTTCATCGCCGACAGTCTTGCGCTGGCCGTGTCGATCGATGCACAAGGATGGCTGCCAAGCGATAATTACTTCAACATCGCGCCCGGTGGCTCGCGCATCATAGCCATGAAGCCAGTCGGCCAGCGCGGACACCTTGCTGGTCGCGCAGTCGCACTCAATTCAACGTCACCGGTAGTCTTTCACTCAGATTAGTAGCGCTACAATATCCTTCTGGCGAACCTGAACCTCTCGCGCAATCCAGTTGCCACGGCGTCGTCCGCGTCGAGCATGTTGATACCGAAGCCCCCGTTGGCGAGAGAGCAGTGAGCGCACGCAGCACCGCCCAGCGAGAGCGCAACGTGGGTCGGCTGGCCGTCGCCTCGATCCGAGAAAAATAAAAGGTCAGCCTGCCGCAACTCAGCAATGTCGTTCGCGACATCGAGTCCGCGCTCGGCCTGCATCCACGTATCGCGGGGAAGCTGTGTACCGTGCAGCGCGAATATTGTCTGAACGAAGCCAGAACAATCGGCGCCCCAGGGCGTGACACCGCCCCACTGATACGGTGCGCCAAGAAACAGCTCGACAGCGCGTGCCACGATGGAATCAGGATCCGCGGCGAAGTACCGCACGCGCGCCCTGTGATTCATTGCCAGGCCTGCAACTACCTGATCGTCGGCGCCGAGGAGGGCGCCAAGGGGAAGCGCGATCTCGCCTGCGGAACCGGAGCGCACCGTGCAACCGACCGACATGCGCTGCTCTGCGCGCCAGGCTGACTGGAGTGCCGTCGAAGCGTGCGATGGGTCGGCGACGAGATAGCCGCGGTGGCACCAGCCTTCATATCCGTCCGAGCAGCGCAGGCGGAGCCAGTTGCCGTCGGCGGCGACAACGTCGGCTTGATGGCCGCGCAGCAATTGCGATACCTGACCGGACGCCACCGCTGGCTCGTTCATGAGAGGCGCGATGGAACTTCGCGCAGTAACGCGGCCCGATTGACTTCGGGGGGCGGTTCCGCGCACCGGGCTCGTCAATGCTCGGGCCAGTCCATGGTGCGGGTATCGGCCGGCCCGTCGTGCGATGCGTCCGATTCGAAATGCCGTCCAGCGGCCGTCGGGGCTGCAACTGCCGCCGCGGCGACGTTGCACCGTTCGCACCGCACGACACCCTTGAACACGCACATGAGGCAGATGAACGTGCCGCAATCCTTGCACGGATACCCTTCGGAGGCGCGCTCTTCCTGGCCGCAGCTCCGGCAGATCATCGCGTCCCGCTCGCGCAACTCTGTCATGTGGAACTCACGTTCTGACAGGCCAGACCATATTCCTTGATCTTGCGGATCAGGGTAGCGCGAGAAATGCCAAGATCGTTTGCCGCATGAGTGCGGTTGAAGCCGCGTACGTGCAGCGCACGATGAATGTGAGCACGCTCCACGTCGATCAGAGTGTGCGGTACGTATACCGTATCGCCCGTTTCGAGCTGGCGCAATTCGGCGGGCAGATTAGCACACTCGAGAACCTGCTGACCCTGTGCGTCCAGGATAGCCCGCTCGAGGACGTTGCGCAGCTCACGCAGGTTGCCAGGCCACGGGTGACCGATCAGTCGCTCAAGCACAGCATTGCTCAAACTTGCCGGCGACCTGGAGAAGCGGGTCGCAAGCATGTTGAACGTAGCAATGATGACATCCGCGAGATCTTCGCGTGAGCGCGCTCTCAAGGGTGGTACATGCACTGGTGTGGCACTGAGCCTGTAGTAAAGATCCTCCCGAAACTTGCCGCGATTAACCTCATTGACAAGGTCTCGGCTGGTCGCGGCGATGACCACCGGAGCCATGTGGCCGGCCCCCGTCGCACTCGCAGTCGCCGAGTCAATTGCCTGCAACAAGCGCGATTGCGCTGCATCGCTCAGGGCAGAGACTTCGTCTATAAAGACCGTACCGCCGTGGACGGAGTCGATGAGGCCACAGTTGCTGCCCTCGCTTACACCAGCCGTCCCGCATGCGCCGGCCAGTTCTGCCTCCAATGCCGCGGTTGCGCACATCGTGCAACCCACCTCGACCATCGGCAGGGCAGCCCGCCCGCTTTTGACGTGGATGTACTCCGCCAGTTCTCCCTTGCCTGTGCCGTTCTCGCCAGCCAGCAGAATCGCGGTCGGATCCCGCGATGCGACCGAGTCTAGCTGCGCGGCAAAGTCGCGCATCGCGGGCGACGAGCCTGTGAGCGCAAGCACCGTCGGGTCTTCACGCTGCAATCGGAGGGAAAGACGGTGTGCCAAGGAGGGGCTTCTGGCTCGATGGAGGTTGTCGCAGGCTGTTGGCCAGCCATCGCTACTGACGATTTATGTGACAGTGCGGTACCAGCAGGCGCGCCGCAAGTGGCTCGACGATAGCAGTGAACGGACTCGTGCCTATCAACTCGCCGTCCGCCTGTGCCGGGAGCGGAGGGTCGGTCTCGATAGTGATCTCGCGTCCTCTGAAGTAAGTCATCGCCGAGTCGGCTGTAAAGTTCTGAAACATAAGTCTCCAACTGATACGGAGCACATCGGTCAAACTGACCGGATCAAAGACGCACACATCCAGCAGCCCGTCGTCGCGGCGGATGCCGTCGCCGAG
>JBDTIP010000235.1:0-3177 GCA_039936295.1 Gemmatimonadaceae bacterium | reverse complement strand
ACGCCCTTGGTGAAGGAAGGATTCACGTCGGGTGACGCGAGATGCGGCTCTTCGCGGCTCGCTTTTGATTTACTCGCGCTTGCCATTCGTGATGCTCCTGCAGGTGACGTGGGCGTGTTGATTCGTCTAAAGGGCGTTGACGGAGCGCACCGGGTGCGAGCGCGTCATTGCCAATATCTGAAGAATACGTTGGAGCGTGCCGCAGATTGGGTAGCATATGAAAAAAAGCGCCGGTGGTTACCGGCGCTCGATCGTTGTAAGACAACGGAATCGGGGAGGGTCAATCCTTTTCGGGTCCGGGTTCGAGCTCTGCGCCGCCGCTTCCCGCGGATCCGAACTTGGGGGCTGTCCACTTGCCCTTGGTGGTGCGAGGCGGATTGGAATCCGGAGTCTCGGAATTGTCGAGGTTTATCTTTTTCGAGCGCTCGTTCGAAACTGGCTTCTTAGCATCCGTCATTTAGAACCTCAGGGTCGGTTGGGATAACCGGAGGGTTGCATGGAGCATGCCCTACGTGGGTTATGGGCACCATTTTCGGAGTTGCGGTGACATACCAATCGGATGGAGGAATCATGATCTACAGTCTGGTCGCGCTACTTGGCGCAACTCTCAACGCAGGCACCGCCGCACCGCGATGCGCCGAGCCGCTGACACCGGTCGGCGATTACATGTACACGTTCGCCACCACCGACGAATCAGGTTCCAGGAGCTCGGGGACGGTTCGTGTGCACGGTGACCGTACGCGCATCGACATGAACGATCGGAAGAGCTCCAACGATTACATCCTGCTCACCGACGGCGGGACACGGATGAGCTCGGTACATCCCGATCGCAAGAAGGTCGAAGAGATAAGCTCGCCGAACTTCGAGCACATAGTCGGCACTTCGCTGCGCGTGGTATCGCCGATAGTGAAGTTCAACGTGCAGAATCTCAAGATCTCCTCTCAGCGGGTAGCCACTGCGCAGAAGCTACGCGGCTATGCCACCGAACAGATCAGGGTTACCGAGAATTTTGATATCCACATTCGCGCAATGGGATTCGACGCGGGGACGGAGCACCACACCGTTGTGACGGACTACTGGGTGAGTCCGGGCCTCGATCTGGGGAGCAATCCGCTGCTCGCATTGGTAGAGCACACCAGCACTGCGATGGCGCAGACCGACCGCGGTTTCGTTCAGCAGGAAGCGGCGGTACGCGCGCAGGCGCTGCAGGGAACTCCGCTTCGCACGATCGTGCATGAGACCACGATCGACGACAACGGGAGCGAGCACAGCAAGACCCACTCGATCGAGATAACTGCGGTTCAATTCGGCCCGCAACCGGCGGCGCTATTCACCGTTCCGTCCGGCTATCGCATCGAGTCTGGCATGAGCTTTCACATGTAGGCGTGGCCAGCGAGCCAGGGCCGACGATCGGCTCTGTCCGCCACTGGACGGACTTCCAGCGCTCTTCAGTCAGCGCTGTCTAGCGGGCGGCGGTTGCCGCGTGCATTTTCACGGGGATTTCAAGATCTATCCCCATTCACACCTCCCTGTCACCCTGGAACATCATGCGCCGCATTCTCTATTCGGCAATCGCTCTCTCGTTGCTTCCGGCGACAGTTCCGGCGCAGACGAGGATGCTTCGCTCGCCAACCATAAGCGGGACACAGATTGCTTTCGCATACGCGAACAACATCTGGGTCGTGCCGCGCTCCGGCGGAACCGCGCAACGAATGACGAGCTTTCAGGGCGAGACATCCGATCCGCACTTTTCGCCTGACGGCAGGTGGCTCGCGTTCAGCGCCGAGTACGGCGGGAATACCGACGTGTACGTGGTGCCGGCAGGAGGCGGGGAACCGCAGCGGCTCACATGGCATCCGGCGCCGGACATCGTAGAGGGGTGGACACCGGACGGAAAGTCGATCGTGTTTTCGTCGACGCGCTCGTCCAACCTCCCATCGCCGGAACCGCGTTGGTATACGGTGCCCGTGAACGGTGGCAATCCCGTCGCGATGCCGATGTACCGTGCATATCAGGGAAAGATCTCGCCCGATGGCGCTCACATCGCATACCGCATGAACGACTCCTGGGACGAGGAGCGCCGTAACTATCGCGGTGGCCAGAACAGGCCGATCTGGATTCTAGATACCAAGACGCTGGACGTGGATACGATACCGCGCCCCAATTCGAAGGAGATGTTTCCGGTCTGGTCAGGAAACCGGAAGGTGTATTTCCTGTCAGACCGCGACGGCGTCTCGAACGTGTGGTCGTATGACATGGCGTCGAAGCAGCTGAAGCAAGTGACGGATTTCTCCGACTTCGATGTGAAGACGCTGGATGCGGACGCAGACGCAATGGTATTCGAGCAGGGCGGCTACGTTCACGAGCTCGATCCGAAGACCGATCACGAGCACATCATCAACATCAACGTGGTTGGCGACTTCCCGTGGATGATGCCTCAGTGGAAGGACGTATCACACAGCATCACGAGTATTGCACTGTCGCCAACCGGCAAGCGGGCGGCCATCGAAGCGCGCGGTGAGATCTTTACGGTGCCCGCTGAGAAGGGCGACGTGCGGAACATTACGCAGTCGAGTGGGTCGGCGGAGCGTGATCCAGCATGGTCGCCGGACGGGAAGTGGATTTCGTACTTCAGCGACAAATCGGGCGAGTACGAGCTGGTGATCGCGTCGGCGGACGGAAGCAAGGCGCCGCGCTCGATTGCGCTGCCACATCCGACGCACTACTACACTCCGTCGTGGTCTCCGAACGGGAAGGACATCGTTCTGCAGGACACCGATCTGCGGCTGTGGGTGGTTGATGTTGCGACTGGGAAGGCGACGGACATCGGCGGCGACGATTACATGGTACCGGAACGGTCGCTGAATCCGGTTTGGAGTCCCGATTCGCGATGGATTGCGTACGCCAAGCGGTTGCCGTCGCTGTACCGTGCCATATTCGTGTACGACGTTACGAACGGACAGACACATCAGGTAACTGACGGGCTCGCTGATGCGAAGTCGCCGGCGTGGGATGCGAGCGGCAAATATCTCTGGTTTCTTGCGTCGACCGACTTCGGCCTTCAGTCTGGTTGGCTCGACATGTCGAGTTACGGACATTCCGAGACCGACGCTCTGTATTTCGCGGTGCTGAAGAAGACGGATCCGTCGCCCCTGCTGCCTGAAAGCGACGAAGACT
>JBDTIP010000234.1:0-3591 GCA_039936295.1 Gemmatimonadaceae bacterium | reverse complement strand
GAAGCGTCCGGCTTACGCGTGGGACTGCCTGCGGGCCAGATGGGTAACAGCGAGGTCGGCCATCTCAATCTTGGCGCCGGTCGTGTCGTGCTTCAGGATCTGGTACGAATCACGGCGGCAATCGACGACGGATCTTTTTTTCAGAACCCCGCTCTCGCGGCAGCGTGCGACGCTGCACGTACGGCGGCGCGGAATGGCGGCACCCTGCACGTCATGGGGCTGCTGGGCGGAGGTGGCGTGCACGCGATTGACGCCCACCTGTACGCGGTAATCGACATGGCGGAGCGCCTTCACGTTCCGCGAGTCGCACTGCACCTGCTCACCGACGGACGCGACACGTTGCCGCGATCCGGCCACGGCTACCTGCGCAATCTTCTGAACTACGCGCGCGATCGCGCGCAGGTTGCGAGCATCGGCGGCAGATATTATGGCATGGATCGCGACAAGCGCTGGCAGCGGACGGAGCTGTTTTACCGAGCCGCGGTGGACGGCGTGGGTCCATCCAGTACCGATCCTGTGGATGCATTGCAACGCTCGTACGACAACAACGTCACCGACGAGTTCATGCTGCCAGTCGTCATAACGCACGACGGACAGCCCGTGGCGCCGATGCGCGACGGAGATGCCCTGATATGCTTCAACTACCGCTCGGACAGAATGCGCCAGATCGTTCGCGCAATCATCGATCCAGCCTTCGACGGATTTGACGTGTCGGGCCGGCCGTCACTCACGGTCACTACCCTCACCCAGTACGATGCGACGTTCGACGTAAATGTCGCATTCGCGCCATTTTCCATGTCGCGCATCGTCGCCGAAGTCATCTCGGAAGCCGGCCGGTCAATGCTGAAAACTGCCGAGACCGAGAAGTACCCGCACGTCACTTACTTCTTCAATGGCGGCCTCGAACCGCCATATCCAGGTGAAGAGCGACGACTCGTTCCGAGCCAGAAAGTGGCCACATATGATCTCGCGCCTGAGATGAGCGCGAACGGGATCGCGGACGTGTTGTGCGCCTCGCTCGACAGCCGCGAGCACGATTTTACTCTCTGCAACTTTGCCAACGCTGACATGGTGGGCCACACCGGTTCGATACCCGCGACCATCGTAGCTGTTGAGACAGTGGATAATTGTCTGCGCAGGATCGTCGAGAGCGCAAGAAAGTCCGGGACGCGCCTGATCGTCACCGCCGACCATGGGAATGCGGAGATGATGATCGATCCTGAAACCGGTGGGCCACACACCGCGCACACCAGCAACCCCGTGCCGATCGTCTTTCTGAACCCAGACGGAGAGGAACCGGAGCTTCGCCGCGGCGGCGCTCTCTGTGACGTCGGACCGACAATCCTTGGCATGTTGGGGATCGGCGTGCCCCCCGAAATGACCGGCGTAGACCTTTTCCGCGTCTAATGCTGCCCCCTACTAGAATTACGTACATGTCAAAGTTTCTCTGCGCGGTAGCCCTGGCGTCGCTGGCATCGCTGGCTGCTGCACCGTCCATACTTTCCGCCCAGACCGTGGTGGGCCATACACCCGAGAACAGCCCTTTCCGGGATATCACCGAGTCCCAGCGACTCACGCTTTTCGCTGGATATTTCGCAACCCAGAAGGACGAGTTCGGCGCCACACCGCGCAGTGGCAGCGGGCTCGGCGTACGCTACGATCTCCCAGTGGCTGGCCCAGCCAATTTCTTCGCGCGGTTCGAGCGTGTTGACTCGCACCGTCTCGCATTCGACCCGAGCGTCGCAGGAACCGATCGCAACCTCGGTGAGCAGCGCCTGGGCGTCTATCTCTTCGATCTCGGCTTCGACCTCGATCTCACCGGCAGACGCACTTGGCACGGCATCATGCCGGCTGTCGGATTCGGCGTTGGGATCGCAAGCGCTCCCGGCTCACCACCAAAGGATCCGTACGACTTCGGAACCCAGTTCCAGCTTTCCGCCGAGGCCGGACTTCGCTACATCCCCACCAACTCGTGGGAGATCACCGTATACGCCGCACCAACGTTCTATCAGAACCACTACCCGGTTGCGTACTACGGCACCCCGCTTGGAGGCACGCCGCTACTCACGACCGCAACGGCGCGAAGCGGCTTTCGCCGCAACATGAGCTATACGGCCGGACTTTCCTACCCGATCTTCAGGTAACTACTTGGGCATCGGCCTTGCACGGTGATCGGGCAGGAGGATCATCATGCCCCGTGATTTTGAAGACATCTTCGACACTGAGGACTTGGACCCGGATGAACTTCGCCGCCTCGTGCGCGAAACACTCCGGGACAACCGTTCGATAGACCCGCTCGACATAACCGTGCACGTACGGCATGGGAAGGTGATCCTTGCCGGTCGTGTGGGCACCGATTCCGAAAAGCGCATCGCTGAACGCGTAGTGAGTGACCGCATCGGTCTCGAGAATGTTGAAAGCCAACTCATGGTCGATCCGCTTCGGCGAGCGACCAGTCCCGAAGCCGCGGATGAGAGCGTCAACGACGAGGAAGCGCACGAGGGACTTCTCCTTGGCGACGCCCCGCGTCAGCGCACCGATAGCAGCGAGCATCTCGCTTCGCATGCAGACGATGAGCTATTCGGTACGGTCGACCGGACAGAGGCAATTGAGGACGGCATTCCGTGGATACCGCCGGAGAGCCCGACACCCGAGGGAACCGACGAGAAAGGTTTTCCTCCGACCGACGCGGAGCTCGATTCGTTTTAATCGTGTGCAGGGTGCAAATTTGATGGAGTATGGCTACCTGCACCCTCACGCGCCGCGTGAAGTTCGCCGCGGCACACAGATATCGGCGCCCCGAATGGGACGATGCCCGTAACCAGGCTACGTTCGGCGCGTGCGCATGGCCCAACTACCACGGCCACAGTTATACTTGCGACGTCACCGTCACAGGCGACATTGACCCGCTCACGGGATTCGTCGTCGATCTCGGCACACTCGACGCGGTCCTGCATCAAGAGGTCGTTCTGCGATTCGATCACCGCAACATCAATACCGATGTGCCCGAGTTTGGCGACGGTCGTCTGGTACCATCCGGCGAAAACCTCGCCCGGTACATCCTGGATCGCGTTCAGGCCGCCTTGGCCGGCGACGCGCGAGTGGTGTCGGTGCGAGTGACGTCCGTGCGAGTAGCCGAAGACGATACACTGTCGGCCACGTATTCAGTTGGATAACGCATGAAGCATCGCTGGATTGTCGCCGCCGCATGCTCGGCTACGCTCGCTTGCTCTCCATCCGGAGCCGGCAGCGTGAACGCGCGGCCACAGCGAGCCTCTGGACCGGAAGCTTTGCGAGCACGCATCGATGCGTGGATCGGTAACCCTGAATTCCGGACGGCGGAGTGGGCCGTGCTGGTCGTGAATCCGGAACGCGCTGACACCGTGTACGAGCACAACCCGGCGTTGCTGATGGTGCCGGCTTCGAACATGAAGATCATCACCGCGTCGGTCGCACTCGCGCAGCTCGGTCCGGACTTCCGGTACAGTACGACCTTCGCAACGCACGGCACTCTCACCAACGGCGTGCTGAATGGCGACCTCGTCGTTACGGGCCGCGGTGACCCAACCCTGAGTGATCACATGCGCGGCA
>JBDTIP010000233.1:0-10289 GCA_039936295.1 Gemmatimonadaceae bacterium | reverse complement strand
TCGTTTCGAGGAAGTCGGCTATGACGATGCGCTCGCATCCGCGCCGATTGAGCTCCCAAACGAGCGCGCTTCCGATGAAACCGGCGCCACCCGTGACCAGCACGCGCGCCTTGGCAAAGTCGATCATCCGGTCAATTTACAGCGATGGGCCGTGCGAGTCGGGTGAACTCCGAAGCCAGATCGGCCGCACGATACCGCCCGACCTGACGATGTAAACCAGAAGCACAACGCCTGAGAGCGACACGATTACCGCCGGCAATGAAGCTTCCGGACCGAAGCTCCCGCCTGTCGCCCAGGCCGGACCGGTAATCCTGGACACGAGGAGACCACCCTGGGTAGTTCCTGATACGGCGGCGCCAAATATTCCTGCCTGCGTGAAATTCCACGCCGCGTGCAGACCGATCGGAAGCCACAGTCGACGCTTGATCATGAATACCGCGCCAAGCACGACGCCCGCTTCGAGTGCGATCGCGAGCGCCGAAGTCAGGGTCGCGTGCGGATTCGCGAGGTGGGCGGCACCGAACAGGAACGACGAAACGGCTAGTGCTCCCCAACTGCCGATCCATTCCTCCGTGATCCGAAACAGCACCCCGCGGAATACGATTTCTTCAAGAAGTCCCGCAGCAAGTCCGAGCACAAGCGGCGCCAGAATGGCGGTCCAGTGGTTGACTGCAATCACCGCGTAATCGCCCAGCACCCAGATTATTCCGATCGTCGCGGTGAACAACGCCGCGCCAATAAGAAAACCGATCCCGAGTTCGGCCGGCGCAGGCCCGAGCGCAAGTTCTGACACGCTGCGTCGCTCCACCACACGCACGTATACGATGTATGCAGCCGCAATTACAAGTGCGCCGATCACCTCGGCGAGTATGGGCGGCTTGATCCGGAGCGCAAATAGACCAAACAGCCATGCACCGATCCAGAGGATCGCGATTGCTAGATGCGTGGCGGGATACCGCAACACTCTCGACGCAAGGCTGTTCGACTCCGGCACGCTCCACTCCGTCATTAAGATCACTCGTTTCTTCCGTCAGTTTGGCTTGTTCAAGCACCAGTGCTGCACTAACTTATACCGGCTCCAGGAGGGGTGGCCGAGAGGCTGAAGGCACCGGTTTGCTAAACCGGCATAGGGGGTCAACCTCTATCGAGGGTTCGAATCCCTCCCTCTCCGTGCTTTACTGCGCTCCAACGGGCCCGGTCCTCGATGACGGGCCCGTTCGCATTTCCATCACTTTTGTGACATGAGCTCTCACCCGCCCGCCCGCGTCCGATTCGCTCCATCGCCCACCGGCTATCTGCACGTCGGCGGGGCGCGCACTGCGCTGTTCAACTGGCTGTACGTGCGCCGCTTTGGCGGCCAGTTCCTGCTTCGTATCGAGGACACCGACAAGCTGCGTAGCACCGACGAAAGCACGCGTGCGATCTTCGACGGCCTGGAGTGGCTCGGCCTCGACTGGGATGAGCCGGTGGTGTATCAGGGCGCGAACCTCGAACGGCATCGCGCCGACGTGACGAAGCTGCTCGATGCGGGCTTGGCGTACCGCGACTTCACGCCACAGAGCGTGCTGGATGAGCGAAGGGCCGCCGCACAGGCTGCTGGCGAGATCTATAAGTACCGTCGCGAATGGGCCGACCTGCCGTTGCACGAAGAAGAGGCACGCATCGAACGCGGTGATCCGTTTGTGGTGCGTTTTCGCGTGCCTGACGAGGCTGGCATCACCGAGTGGGACGACCTTGTGCACGAGCGCATCGCGTTCCCAAACAAGGACGTCGATGATTTCGTGATCCTTAGATCGGATCGCACGCCGATCTACAATTTTGCTGTTGTGTCCGACGATATCGCGATGGGCGTAACGCTGGTCATGCGTGGCGACGATCACATCTCCAACACGCCCAAGCAGATCATGCTGTACCGCGCGCTGGGCAACGAGCTGCCGCGTTTCGCGCATCTACCGATGATTCACGGACTCGACGGCAAGAAACTCAGCAAGCGGCATGGAGCAACAGCCGTCGCGGATTACCAGCACGAGGGCCTCCTTCCGCAAGCGATGCTCAACTTCCTTGCGCTCCTCGGCTGGTCGCCCGGCGGTGATCGTGAGGTAATGACAGTCGCGAATATGGTCGAACTGTTCGCACCTGAAGGACTCCAGCGCAAGGCAGCCATCTTCGACCCCAAGAAGCTCGAATGGATGAATGGCCAGCACATGTCGATGATGCCGCTTGCCGATCTGGAGCCTGTCGTCACAAGGGCCATTGTCGCCGCCGGACTCGCGACGAAAGAAGACCTGGACGCGCGCCACGACTGGTACATGCAGCTGGTAGACCTGCTTCGCGTTCGGGCGCGCGTCGTCGACGACATCGTGCGCCAGGCGGCGCCATATTTCGCCGATCAGATCAGCTATGATCCGGATGCAGTTGCGAAGCAGTGGAAGGACCGCACTGCCACCCTTTCCATATTGTCGGAAACCCGCGACGCCCTTGCCGGGACAAAGTCGTGGGACGCGGCTACCCTCGAGGCAGAGTTGAGGGGACTGGCAGAACGGCACGGAATTGGCGGCGGAAAACTGTTCCAGCCGCTGAGAGTGGCCCTGACCGGCCTCACGGTAAGTCCAGGCATATTCGATGTGCTGGTCATGCAAGGACGTGATCGTGCGCTCCGGCGGCTCGAACAGGCGATCGATTACGTCAGCTCGGTAAACTAAAGGTTGACCAACCGCTGACCCTGCGTCATGTTATGTATCGCAGCGTACACCTTCACCCACGACGGAGCCCATATGTCCGAGCAATTGACACGCCTCGAGAGCTCAGTCTACCAGTACCTGCTTGATTTTACGGCAGAACATACGTACCAGCCGAGCATTCGCGATATCGGGAAACAGTTCGAGATCAAGTCAACCAAGACTGTCTCGGATCTGCTGCAATCGCTTGCGAGAAAAGGCTACATCGAACGCGATCCTTCTCGCTCTCGCGGAGTGCGCCTCCTCGGGTTCAGCGGTGCCGCGCAATCGACCCCCGTTCCATACTACGGAAAGATTCACGCCGGTGAACCCGCATTGCTCGCAGAACATCGTGAAGGATACATCACAATGGATCGGCGCTTCCTACCCTCCGATCGTGTTTTCTTCCTCAAGGTGAAGGGCGACAGCATGAACGGCCGCGCGATCGAGAGCGGCGACTTCGTGATGATTGATCCAGCCGCGCCACCAAAGGACGGCGACATGATCGCCGCGCGGATTGGGGCCGACGCGACGATAAAAACGCTCGCCCACGATGGTCAGGCGGTGTTGCTCAAGGCGGCGAACCCGGCGGACCGAGACATTACCGTCGGGCCGCGCGACGACTTTGCTGTACTGGGCGTGGTCTGTGGCGTGTTTCGCCCCTTCGGCGTGATGAATGCGCAAAGCAGCCGGGTTGGATCGTCAGGCTTGGTTTCGTAACGGGCTGCCTGTATCGTCTGGCGAAACTAATCGGCGCTGCGTCTTCGGATTAGTTCGGTCCGGCTGGTGAGGCGGTCTCCTGGGCCGCCTTTCTCTTTATCGCATCAGCGTCTTTTCGCTCGCGCTCCTTGCGCTCGCGAATATCGCGCACTGCCTTCTGAAAATCGGCGTCGTTGATGCCACGCTGCGCCTGCTCAAAAATCTCATCGTGACGCGCAGTCAAAGTCTTGCTGCGCTCGTAAGTCGTTGGATTTCCCGCGACGTTGATGGGAAGCATTGCCAGCACCGCCGTCGGAATAGAGAACGAGCCCAGATGGATGTACTTGCTGTCGATTCCGTACTTCTTCCCGTTCTTGTCAAACGTCCAGTCACCGGGCTTGCGTCCGCTATTAGCGACGCGTACCGAATCGTTGTATATGCCGATGTCGTTGCCAATGATGCTATCGAGCCGCTCGGCTGATGTCTTTGGCGCGACGGCAATCTCGCCGGGCGCCGCCCACACGCGCGGATCCTCGTAACGCGGTTGAATGCCCCGAAGCTGGCCACCGCCGCCGATGAGCGGACCGCTTGACGGCCCTATAGACGTGACCGCCGGCCCCTTGGGAGCGGGCGGGAGAGTGTTAGGCACCTCGGTCGGTGCTGCCTGCGGGGGCACCGTCGTCGGCTTCCTGGAAAGATCATCACCGCCGTTCCGGCCGGCCGCCGTCGGGCCCTTCTGTTTCGGCTGCGGGAGCGATAGAAATCCGATTCGTTGCACCACCGGCGTCGGCGCCGGTGGCGAGAACGACAGGAAGAAGGAGTGCCGCGCAAGAATCGCCTGAATGAAAATCACGGCGACCACCAAGTGAATGGCGATCGACGTGATCCAGGATCCCGATGGGCGGCGAAGTTTCATGCTGCTGTGCGCCAGCTAGTCGTTGAAGGATGCAAGCACGCGTCCGGCGCGCTTCGCTGCTTCGCGAATTCGCTCGGGCGTCGTTATGAATGAGATACGGAAAAAGCCCTCGCCCCCCTGACCGAACGCGGCGCCAGCCAGAACTACAACGCCCTCCTCATTCATCAGCTTGTCCGCAAAAACCTTGCTCGGTATGTGCGGTGGCAGCGGGATCCACAGATACATCGCGGCTTTCGGCACCTCACACGTGAAACCGTTCTCCCGGAATGCCGCGACGGCAGCGTCTCTTCGTTCCGTGAACATTTGCATGTTCTTCGGCACAAACTCGTCGTGGACGTCGAGCGCCGCGGCTGCTGCAGCTTGAACGGCGAGGAACGAGCCAGTATCGATGAACGACTTGACTGTCGCAAGCGCATGCACCAGCTCATGACGACCACACGCCCAACCGCAGCGCCACCCGGTCATGTTGAACGTCTTTGACATCGAGTGGAACTCGAGCGCGACGTCACGCGCGCCTTCAACTTCAAAGATGCTCGGCGGTACATACCCGTCGTACGCGACTTCCGAATATGCGTTGTCGTACACCAGCACGATGTCGTGCTGCTTGCACTGCTTGACGACACGTTGGAGGTAATCCAGCGGCGCGATCGCGGCGGTGGGATTACCCGGGTAATTGAGATAAAGGATTTTGGTGTGTGCGAGGACGTCGCGCGGAACCTCATCGAGATCCACGAGGAAGTTGTTAGCCGCGCGTAGCTCGTACCGATACGGCGTTCCGTTGGAGAGTATCGTGCCACCCATGTACGCGTTGTAGCCCGGTTCAGGCATGATTGCGTAATCGCCGTGGTCGAGATAGGCGAACGCCAGGTGCGCCAACCCTTCCTTGGAACCGATCAACGGCACGACTTCGCTGAGAGGGTCGAACGTCACACCGAATCGTTTCTTCATGAAGCGAACGATCGCCTCGCGATATTCCATGAGCCCGAGCTCGAAGCCGTAGCGGCCCATCGCTGGCTCGCGAATCGCGCGCTCCATGCGCTGGAGAGCTGCTTCGGGCGGCGGAATGGGCGCGTCGCCGGCGCCGAGGTCTATCAGATCGACGCCACGCGCAATCAGATCGCGCTTCCGCCCGGGAATGTCGGCAAGCGGATACGGCGGGAGATTGAGGATACGCTGATTGTACGGAGGCACTATACGGTCTTGGTGACAGGGTTGCTGATCTTGCTGAATCCACGAACCTCGACTTCCACTACATCACCATCTTCGAGCCGTCCAACTCCCGCGGGTGTCCCGGTCGCTACCACGTCACCCGGCTCCAGAGTCATTATCCCTGAGATGTAGGACAATAGCTCCGGGATGGGAAATACCATGTCGCTGGCCAGACCGCGTTGGCGTTCTACACCGTTCACCCGAGTTAGTACCACCAGACCTCCGAGGTCCACTGGCTTGGGCGACCCGGGGCCAATGGGACAGAATGTGTCGAAGCCCTTGGCGCGGGTCCACTGGCCATCAGTTTTCTGCAGGTCCCTGGCAGTAACGTCATTAAGGGCGCAAATGCCCTGAATTGCGAGAGTGGCCTCTGCTGCGGACGCGTGCGATAGCCGCGCTCCAATCACAACGCCTATCTCGCCCTCGTACTCCACCTGCGCCGACTGCGGCGGCAGCACGATCGCCTCCCCGGGCGCCAGCACGCTCGACGGCGGCTTGAGGAATATGAGAGGCTCCTTAGGAACCTCGTTGCCGAGCTCCTTGGCATGCTCGGAGTAGTTGCGGCCGACACAGACAATCTTGCCCGGCCGTTCTCGTTTGGCGCTTGTCATTGGCTGCTGGAAATCCTGTAGAATCGTTGAAGTTGACGGGCCAGCGCGGTCCACGCCCCGCTCATCCGGCGGGCGGGCGGAAGGGCACGCAATAATTCTCGCCCATATCCCTTGCTGATTACGCGCGGATCGGCAATCACGATGACACCGCGGTCCGTGCCGCTCCGGATCAGGCGCCCGAAACCCTGCTTGAGCCGGAGTG
This sequence comes from Gemmatimonadaceae bacterium, assembly GCA_039936295.1. Taxonomy (GTDB): domain Bacteria; phylum Gemmatimonadota; class Gemmatimonadetes; order Gemmatimonadales; family Gemmatimonadaceae; genus Fen-1247. The sequence goes on along the minus strand of JBDTIP010000233.1, from coordinate 3,935 downwards.
ATGCGTGCGGTAGCATGTACTCGCTGAACGCATCGCCGCCGCGCGCCGTTATGGCCTCGCATTGCGCCGCCGTCACGGGCTCCGACGGCACCCGGAAAGGCAGCCGCGCGATCACCAGGGCCCGGAGCGCATCGCCGGGAACGTCCACACCTTCCCAGTATGACGAGGTGCCGAGCAGAATGGCGTTTCCAGATGCGCGAAAACGCTCGAGCAGCGCGTCCCGTCCGTCCTCGCCGTGCACCAGCAGCGTGAACTCATCAGCAATGTCACTTCGGCGCAGCGCCTCGGCTGCTGCACGCACGTCGCGATGGCTGGTGAACAACACGAACATCCCACCGCCGGCGGCGCGTGCAACGTCGGTGGTGATGCGCAGCACTGCGTCAAAGTGGGCTGCTGCATCCTCGTTCGGCGCGGGGATATCCGTCGGAACGATCAGCAACGCCTGCGATTGATAGTCGAACGGTGACGCGAACACGGCTGTCGTTGGCGTGATCGTGCGTCCGTCCAGTCCAAATCTACGCGCCACAAACTCAAAGTCGCCTTCCGTCCCAAGCGTCGCACTCGTCACGACAGCGGTCTTTACACGCGTGAAGAGGTCGTCGCGTAAAATCGGCGCGAGATCGAGCGGCACCGCCGTCACGGCGACGTTCCCCTCCCTGCCCTTCACTTCGAGCCAACGCACCATCGGTTCCGCCGTTGCTGGTGGCCGCAGCGCGAGCATCAGTCCTTCCGCGCATCCGTCCAGCCTCCGGGTTACAGCGCGCAGCTCGTTGACGAGCATCAGCAGAGTATCATCGCGCTTCTCACCGCCCTGCAGCCGGTCGCTCACGAGCGTTAGACTTTCGCCCAACACCTTGAGCTCGCGCAGCAGGTCTGTGAGTGCGATGTGCAGTCCGCCCTTCCACACCGGATGCTCAGCGAAATCGTCTGCCATCCGCAGTACTGGCGCTCCGGCGGATTGTAGTACGGCGAACAGCAGGTCGAACAATAGATCGCTCTTGTCGCGCGACGCACGCACTGCCGGAACAATGCGCTGCGTGACGACATCAAGACTCGCGGTGCCGAGCAGATCGCGCGACGTGGACAATCGCTCGATGAGAGTATTGACCAGTCCACGACCGCGCCGGTCGAGCCGTCCAAACAAGCGCTGCAGTGCGCGGCGCGACGTCGTGACACCGAGGTGCGAAGACGCGGCGTCTTCCAGATGATGTCCCTCGTCGATCACCAGCCGCGCATACGGCGGGATCACCGCGGCATCGTCCCAATTGCCAGCGGCTCGGCGCACAGCGACGTCCGACATCAGCAGGTGATGATTCACGACCACTACATCTGCCTGCGCTGCCTCGCGGCGCGCCTTGAACAGAAAGCAATCCTGAAAATGCGGACATGCGTTGCGCGTGCACAGATCCGGCTCGGCCGCAACTTCATCCCAGATTTCACCGCGCGGGGGTGTGGGAAGATCGCTCAACGATCCATCCTTCGTCGTCTCCGCCCACACGCGGATGTCTTCCAGCGACTCGTTTGCTTCGTCGTCAACCAGAGTGGGGCCGAGCAGCGTGGCCTGCGCGAGTCGCAGCTTGCAGAGGTAGTTGCGCCATCCTTTCAGCAGGGCGAAGCGCACTTCCTGCCCGGGTGCGAGCGCGTCACGCAGGAACGGAAGATCCTTGCGTACCAGTTGCTCCTGCAGGTTGATTGTGTTTGTCGACACTACCGTTCGCTCGCCATTTGCGGCAGCCCAACGCAACGCGGGGAGCAGATAGCCAAGCGACTTGCCCACCCCAGTTCCGGCCTCGAGCAATCCCACACCGCCGTTGTTGTACAGATCGACGACTGCATGCGCCATCGCACGCTGAGTGGGCCGATCTTCAAAGCGCTGCATCGCGCGCGCGACAGGTCCGTGCGGTCCCAAGTCAGCCGCGACGTCGACTGGATCCAGCCTGACCAGCTCGCGCACCTGTTCCGATGCGGTCGCGGGCGCCTGAGGTTCGTCGTACTCGTCCAGCACTATTCTCGTCGCACGAGCGACAAGATCTAGCGGGGCGATCATTGGCCTTTTTCCGGGGTCACCAGCACCCTGGAAACTTAACCAGCCGGCGTGGAATCCGGCGGCGAATGAGCCAGCTTGTACGCAACATTTCTGGCGACGCCGAGCTCAGTGGTCAGTCGCTCGATTATGTCGCGCGCCGAGGCTCCTTCGGAGCGCATGCGCGACACCGTTTCTCGAGCCTCGCTCTCTGTTGGCGCGCGCTCCGCCGACCCTGCGATCACCAGTACGACCTCGCCGCGAACACCGGCCGCAACCGCTTCATGAAGCGATGTAATGCTTCCGCGACGCACTTCCTCGAACTTCTTGGTGAGCTCACGAGCGAGCGCGGCCGCGCGCTCGCCGCAACCGGCCTCAATCATGTCCGCCAGCGTTCCCGAAACGCGCTGCGGAGACTCGTACACAATCGTCGTGAATGGCGAGCGCGCGATGGCACGAATCGCAGCGTCGCGTTCCATTCCCTTGCGCGGCAGAAAACCAAGGAAGGTGAACTGCTCTGCCGAAATTCCCGACGCGACAAGCGCCGCGAGGAGAGCCGACGCGCCTGGTATGGGAATGACCGCGATCTCCGCTTCGATGGCCGCCGCAACGAGGCGCGCACCAGGATCGGACAACAACGGGGTGCCAGCGTCGGAGATCAGCGCGATGGATTCGCCAGCGAGCATCCGCTTAACGAGCCGCGGTGATTCGCGCGCCTCATTGTGCTCGTGGTACGCCGTCATCGGTGTAGCGACCTCCAGATGCGTCAACAGCGTACGCGAGTGGCGCGTGTCTTCCGCGACGACTAGCGCGACCGATTTGAGCACCTCGACCGCTCGGAGCGTTATGTCGCCAAGGTTGCCGATTGGCGTGGCGACGATGAAGAGCGCGCCGGTTGGAGTACTCGACGACGAGGTTGGATACGACGAAGGGGCGCTCATCCGATCACCGCGGTGTTGCCGCAGCCGTTCGAACGAGCGCCCCCTGTGTTAGCTGAGCCGCAGCATGCCTGCAACGCAGCGTGCTGGCAACGCTGGTGCGTTGCGCGGGCGTTACGCCGCGTGCTGCTGGAACTTCGCCGCGAGCTGGGCCTTGGGAACCGCACCCAGGACCTGATCGACGACCTTGCCATCCTTGAAAAACAGGATCAGGGGAATCGAGCGCACGCCAAAGCGCTGCGCGAGACTCTGATTCTGATCGACATCAACCTTTGCAACTTTTGCCTTGCCGGCGTATTCGCCGGCGAGCTCCTCGAGGACCGGGCCGACCATCCGGCACGGGCCGCACCAGGGAGCCCAGAAGTCCACCACAGCCAAGCCCTCGTGCTTCTCGATTTCACTCGAGAACGTGGCGTCCGTAAGCTCCACAGAATTCGACATCGTATCTTTCTCCGCGGCAACCATGCCGCTCAGCGTGAGTGCAAATGCGTTCACGTGTACACCCTGTAATCTAATGCCCCAAGCAATGGCCAACCCCGATTCAGGCGCCGCCGATCCCGGCAATTCGCCGCGCATCGCTCACGTCGGCATCGCAGTGGAGTCGCTTCAGACAATCCTCCCGTTTTTTCGCGACGTACTTGGCATGCCGGAGGTTCCACTGTCCGATTCCGACGGGGCGCGCATCGCAGCCGTACGGAGTGGCGAGTCGCTGATCGAGTTTCTCGAGCCTGCGGCGCCAGATACCCCAATCGGGAAATACCTGGCGAAGCGCGGCGCCGGCATACATCACATTTGTGTTGCTGTCGACGATATCGACGCCGTACTGGCCCGCTGCCGGGCGGCCGGAGTCCGACTGATCGACGAAACTCCGCGGCTCGGCGCTGAGGGAAAACGAATCGCGTTCCTGCACCCACAGTCCACCGGTGGGATTCTGGTGGAGCTGTCGGAGTGAACGGCCGCTAGGCCCGCGGCGC
>JBDTIP010000232.1:0-9536 GCA_039936295.1 Gemmatimonadaceae bacterium | reverse complement strand
TTAACTGCTACCAGCGATAGTGCGCGAATGCCTTGTTGGCCTCAGCCATCCTGTGCGTGTCTTCCTTCTTTTTTACAGCGTTGCCCTCGCCCTTGCTTGCGGCGATGACTTCGGCGGCGAGCTTGTCGGCCATCGACTTCTCGTTGCGGCCGCGGGAGTAGAGGATCAGCCAGCGCATCGCGAGAGCTGTACGGCGCTCTGGGCGAACTTCGACTGGCACCTGGTATGTGGCGCCACCGACACGGCGGCTCTTCACTTCGACCATCGGCTTCAGGTTGGCGATCGCCTGCTTGAACACCGTCACGCCAGGCTGCGCGGTTTTGGCCTCGACGCTATCCATCGCATCGTTGAAGATCCGCTCTGCCGTGCTCTTCTTGCCCTGGTACATCATGACATTGATGAACTTGGCGACGGTCTGGCTGTCATAGCGCGAATCCGGCAGGATGGTGCGCTTGACTGACTTTTTGCGACGGCTCATTTACTTCTTCCCCTTGGGCGCGCCCTTGGTTGCTGGTGCGGCCTTTCCGCCGACCTTCGGCTTCTTGGTTCCGTACTTTGAGCGGCTGCGATTGCGGCCGTTGACGCCCGAGGCATCGAGCGTGCCGCGAACGATGTGATAGCGAACACCGGGCAGATCCTTCACACGACCGCCGCGAATGAGCACGATGGAGTGCTCCTGGAGGTTGTGCCCCTCGCCCGGGATGTAGGCGGTGACTTCGAAGCCGTTGGTGAGGCGAACGCGGGCTACTTTACGCAGCGCCGAGTTGGGCTTTTTGGGGGTGGTCGTGTACACGCGAGTGCAGACGCCACGCTTCTGGGGATTGGACTTCAGCGCTGGCGCTTTTTCTTTCTTGGCCACATCGCTGCGGCTCTGGCGGACCAGCTGATTGATTGTCGGCATTTACCATGGATCGACAAGGGAAGGCCCTCCACAGCGGAGTGGCCACAGCCTGAAGAATCTAGACGGATTCGCGGCCCCGAGCAAGGCTCCGACGTGTAATGCGGTTCAGCTCGTGGTCGCAATGATTTAAATTAATTCTTTATATGCGCCGCATGGTCACCTTCCTACTCTGCCTCGTTGCCGCATCCGGAGCCATCTCCGGATCCGCGTCAGCAAGCGTACATGCGATCCGGCCAGAACGGCAAGCCGGTTTGTGCAGCGGGAGCTGGGCGGCTGACCAACACTCGGTAGCCATAGCGCCAGTTGCTGACGCGCCTGCCCTTGCTTCGGTCAACCAGGCTCCGCGGGCCCGTGCGGCCCAGAAGGGTCCGAGCGCCATCGGTGCCTCCGGCCAGCGTATGTCGCAAATCTTCGCGGTCGCCGCCGTGCTTGGGATCGTGGCTCATATACAGCGGGTCGCAACGGTGCGCGGATATCAGGCTACGGGGCCGCCTGGCGGCTACGTCAGCGTGATCACTCTCAAACAAAACGTGGCGCCGGCTGCCTGACCGTCTGAACTGACGGACAGGGCCGCCGCCCTTACCCGTGAATTCAGATGCCTGAGAACCCTTACGACCGCGACAACCGCGCGGCCCCCAGCCTTTCATCCACTGTCCCCACTCCGGAACGCTCGCTGGTTCGCCGCGAGCCGGGCATTGTCACGCTGATCGTGGGTCTTGCCGTAATGGCAATGACATTGCTCCTTCCGCACGAGCATCGCCCGATCGCAGTGTACCCCGCACTCGCGCTCATTGCGGTCGGTGTACTACTGATTCTTCGGCATGGACCAGATCAGCAGAGACACAAGTAGCGAAACGATTGAGCGTGGCCTAGCCGCAAACGCGGCCGGGTCGCCACGAGATGCACGCCTGACGATCCGACCGCGCGTCGGTTTGTGCACGTTGCGACGAGCGGTGCCAATCGTTCTCGCTACCATTCCCGTCGATTCGGTCGTGCAATTGCTGTTCGGACGCGCGGACGTAATCGAATAAAACACGGCGGCGCACCAGTTATGGTGCGCCGCCGTGTTTTGGAACCTACCTTGGAACTACTACCGCTTCTTACATCTCTGGCAGCGGCTTGATGCCGGGCGCCGCAATTGCGACAGCCCCAGCCTTGCCTGGACGGAAATCCTCGTCCTCGTCACCAGCTGCAAGAATCTCCTCCATCGTCGGCTCGGGAGGTTCCTCGACAACCGGAGCCGGCACCGACACACCTTCGATGTCCACTTCCTGATAGCGATACACACCAGTACCGGCCGGAATCAGGTGACCGATGATGATGTTTTCCTTGAGACCCATTAGGTCGTCCTTCGCACCGCGGATTGCTGCATCCGTAAGCACTCGGGTCGTCTCCTGGAACGAAGCGGCGGAGATGAACGACTGCGTCGTGAGCGACGCCTTCGTGATTCCGAGGAGCAGAGGCTCCGACGTTGCGGGCTTCTTCCCCTTCTTCTCGGCGCGCGCATTGGTATCGCGGAACATTGTCCGGTCAACGTGCTCGGCCTCGAGGTACTCCGTCTCACCAGCATCAAGCACGCGCTCTTTCTGAAGCATCTGGCGCACGATCACGCCGATGTGCTTGTCGCTGATCTTCACGCCCTGCAGGCGATACACTTCCTGCACTTCGTTCAACAGATATTCCTGCACTGCGCGCGGCCCCTTGATCCGTAGAATGTCGTGCGGATTTACCGGACCTTCCGACAGACGATCGCCTGCGCGCACGCGGTCGCCCTCATGCACGCGGAGGTGCTTGCCTGCCGCAACCTCGTACACCTGTGCCTCTGCTGCGTCGTCGGCAACCGTGACGCCATTGTCGACGCGCATTGGCTGCACGAAAATCTCGCGCTTGCCGCGCTTGATGTCACCAAACCGAACTACACCGTCGATCTCCGAGATCGTGGCGGGATCCTTCGGCTTGCGCGCCTCGAACAATTCAGCGACACGCGGCAGACCGCCCGTGATGTCGCGAGTCTTGTAAGCTTCGCGGCTGATCTTGGCGATGATCGTACCAGGAGTTACCTGGTCGCCATCGTTGATGATGAGCTGAGCGCCCACCGGGATCACGAAGTCGCGTACGCGCTGGTCCTTGCCGCTCTTTGCGTTCCAGATCTCGATGTGCGGATGCAGCTTCTTCTCGCGGTCCTCGATGACGACGCGCTGGCGCAGACCGGTGAGCTCGTCGAGCTCCTCGGACACCGACTCTTCCTCAACGAGATCCACGAACCGAACTGCACCTTCGACGTCGGCGATGATTGGCGTGGTGTAAGGATCCCACGTAAAGATCACCTGATCCTTCTTCACTTCGTCGCCATCCTTCACCATCATCGTTGCGCCGAGTGGAACCTGAAGACGCGCACCGACACCGGTCGAGCGGTCGCCCGACGCCCGGATGGTGAGGTCGCCTTCGTACGACGTAACGATCTTGCCGCCTTCAGTATTCGTAACAGTGACGAGCCGATCGCCGTACTCGACGAGGCCAGACACTTTGCTCTTGCGCGCTGTCTGCTCGGCGATACGCGCCGCAGTTCCACCGATGTGGAACGTGCGCAGCGTTAGCTGCGTGCCGGGCTCGCCGATCGACTGCGCCGCGATGATGCCAACTGCCTCACCCTTGTCCACCATTCCCATGGTGGCCAGGTTGCGGCCGTAGCACATCTGGCACAGGCCACGCTTGGCCTCGCACGTGAGGACCGAGCGAATCTTGACTGTTTCCAGTCCGGAATCCTCGATGGCACGCGCCATTTCTTCACTGATGAGCTGTCCAGCCTCGACGAGCAGCGTCGCGCGATTGCTCGCGTCACGCTCCTGCGGATCGAACACATCCTCGGCAGCCACAGTTCCGACGATGCGCTCCGACAGCGGCTCGATGACGTCCTCGCCTTCCTTCAGCGCGCCGATATCGAGTCCGTGGACGGTGCCGCAATCCTCTTCCGTGATCGTAACATCCTGCGCGACGTCGACGAGACGGCGCGTGAGGTATCCTGCGTCGGCCGTCTTGAGCGCCGTGTCCGCCAGACCCTTGCGAGCACCGTGCGTCGATATGAAGTACTCGAGCACCGACAGTCCTTCGCGGAAGTTCGACTTGATCGGGCTTTCGATGATCTCGCCGATGCCGCCTGTCAGCTTCTTCTGCGGCTTCGCCATCAGTCCGCGCATACCGGCGAGCTGACGGATCTGATCGCGCGATCCGCGCGATCCGGAGTCGAACATCATGAACACCGGGTTGAAGCCCTGGTGCGACTCGCGCATGGCCTTGACCATCGCGTCCGCGACATCGTTGTTCGCGTGCGTCCAGGTATCGATAACCTTGTTGTAACGTTCGCCGTTCGTGATGTTACCGGTCTGGTACGCCCTTTCAAAACGCTCGACCCGCGACTCGGCTTCCTGCAGAATCGTCTCCTTTTCCGCCGGAATGTGCAGATCCTCGATACCGATCGACACGCCACCGCGCGTTGCGTTGCGGAATCCGAATTCCTTCAGCCGATCGAGAAGGAGCACGGTCGCGCTCAGCCCAGCCTGACGATAGGACTGGAACACGAGCTCTCCCAGCGCCTTCTTCTTCATGTCCTTGTTGAGGAAGCCGAGCTCACGCGGAACGATCGCGTTGAACATCGCGCGACCGGCCGTCGTGTACTCCCAGCGTGCGCCGTCGTTGTCGTCCACCCAGTAATTGATGGGTGTGCTGTATTCGACGCGAGCCTGTGACATAGCCATCTCGACCTCGGCGACGTCACCGAAAGTCTTTGCAGTCTTCTGGAGCGTCTCGAAGTTCGGCGGCGCCTTGGTAGCGAAATAGCAGCCAAGTACGATGTCCTGGCTTGGCTCGGCAACTGGACGTCCGTCGGACGGCTTGAGGATGTTGTTGCTCGACAACATGAGCAGACGACACTCGAGCTGCGCCTCGAACGACAGCGGGACGTGCACTGCCATCTGGTCACCGTCGAAGTCCGCGTTGAACGCGGCGCAGACGAGCGGGTGAATACGAATCGCCTTGCCTTCCACCAGCACCGGCTCGAACGCCTGGATGCCGAGTCTGTGCAGCGTCGGTGCACGGTTCAGCATCACCGGATGGTCGCGAATGATCTCCTCGAGAATCTCATAGACCTCGGGCGATTCCTTCTCCACGATCTTCTTGGCGCGCTTCACCGTCTCGGCGATTCCCTTCTCGACGAGCTTATGAATGATGAACGGCTTGAACAATTCGAGAGCCATCGCCTTGGGCAAACCGCACTGGTGCAGCTTGAGCTCTGGACCAACGACGATAACCGAGCGGCCAGAGTAGTCGACGCGTTTGCCGAGCAGGTTCTGACGGAACCGGCCCTGCTTGCCCTTGAGCATGTCCGACAGCGACTTGAGCGGACGCTTGCCACGGCCACGGATCGCCTTGGAGCGACGACCGTTGTCGAACAGTGCATCCACCGCTTCCTGCAGCATGCGCTTCTCGTTGCGCAGAATGACTTCTGGCGCCCGATGGGCGATGAGCTTGACGAGGCGGTTATTGCGGTTGATGACGCGGCGATACAGATCGTTCAGATCCGACGTCGCAAAGCGGCCACCATCGAGCGGTACGAGCGGACGAAGATCCGGAGGAATAACCGGAACGACGTCCATGATCATCCACTCGGGTTTGTTGCGGGGCTCGCCCGTGTCACCGGAATTACGGAACGCGTCGACGATCTTGAGACGCTTGAGAAGCTGCTTCTTGCGATGCTGCGAATTCTCGTCGACGAGATCGTCGCGCAGCGTCGTGGCGAGGCTGTCCACGTCGAGACGACGCAGAAGCTCGCGCACGGCAGGCGCACCAATGTCCGCGAGGAACGCGCTGTCGTTCTCCTCACGTGCCTTCGTCTTGAGAGTGAGAAACTCTTCCTCGTCGAGCAACTGGTTCGGGCGCACGTCCTGCTGGCCCGGATCGATGACGACGTAGTTGGAGTAATAGATGACCTTTTCGAGATCGCGTAGCGTCAGGTCGACGAGGTTTCCCATCGGAGACGGTAGCGTCTTGAAAAACCAGATGTGCGCGACGGGGACGGCGAGCTCGATGTGTCCCATGCGCTCGCGACGAACGCGGCTCAGGGTCACTTCGACGCCGCAACGGTCGCAGATCACGCCGCGATAGCGTATGCGCTTGTACTTACCGCAATGACATTCCCAGTCCTTTACTGGACCGAAGATGCGCTCGCAGAACAGACCGTCCTTTTCCGGCTTGAAAGAGCGATAGTTGATCGTCTCAGGCTTGAGGACTTCGCCCCAGGACCACCAGTCGCGCAGACCGGCCATTGCAAGCCGCTCGCGCTCCTTGGGATCCTTGGGTCCACGGATCTCCTCGGGCGAGGCGATCCGGACCTGGATGTAATCGAACGCCGACGCGCGGGTCTCGCGCGAATTGCGAAAATCAATCATGAGTTACTCTCCGCTCCCGTTGCTACTGACGTTGCCTTCAGCAGCCATGAGGCCGTCACGCTCGGCGTTCATCCGGGCGGCGAACCCGGATTCGTTGGCGCCCATGCGAACATGGATACCAAGCGCCTTCAGCTCCTGAACGAGCACGTTGAACGATTCTGGCGTTCCCGGCTCCGGCAGGTTCTGTCCCTTCACAATTGCTTCGTACACCTTGCTTCGGCCATTCACGTCGTCGGACTTGACGGTGAGAATTTCCTGCAACGTGTGCGCGGCGCCGTAAGCTTCCAGCGCCCACACTTCCATCTCTCCAAAGCGCTGGCCGCCGAACTGGGCCTTGCCGGCGAGTGGCTGCTGCGTGACGAGAGAATACGGCCCAATGCTGCGCGCGTGAATCTTGTCATCGACAAGGTGCGACAGCTTGAGCATGTAGATGGTTCCGACGGTGACCGGCGAATTGAACGTCTCGCCGCTACGACCATCGCGCAGACGCACTTTTCCACCAGGGGTGATTCCCGCCAGGCGAATCAACTCTGTAGCAGCGGCGTCCACGTCGAAATCCTTCGAATCGACAGTGCTGGCGAGCGCCGGAAGCTCCTGACTGCGGAGCAACGATGCCGCGCCCGACGCGCGCTGCTTCTCCAATCCCTTCAACTGTCCTTCGAAGGACGCGCGGTGCGATGCCGTGTATTCCTCATCGTCCATTGCTGCCTTGTGAAACACCAGCGAAGTGTCGAGCTCCAGCTCCTCGCGCGCAACAAGATCGCGAGTCGCCGTAGCGACGAAGTCACGTGCGCGATTGAAAATCGCCTTCGTTCCAGCGCCGCGTCCCTTGGCGCCGAGGTCGTTGAGCGTTGCGTCCGAAAGCAACTCGGTACGCGGAGCCGCCTCCGCGGCCGGTCGGATGTCGTTCAGAAGAACACGAACTTCATCATCCGTCATCTTGAAGTTCGTGCCGCCCAGCTGCAGAGCGTCACGCACCCATGTGAGCGCGGCAAGCTTCAAGAGCATGCCGATCTCACGCTCGTTCGCACCCTGGAACACGGGCGTCTTGGCGTAGAAGCCGAGCAGCTTCGCGGCCCACCCGAGGTGCGTCTCGAGAATCTGCCCGACGTTCATACGCGACGGAACGCCGAGTGGGTTGAGAACGATGTCCACTGGCCGCCCATCCGGAAGGAAGGGCATGTCTTCTTCAGGAACGATGCGCGCAACGATACCCTTGTTGCCGTGTCGTCCGGCCATCTTGTCGCCGACCGAGATCTTGCGCTTCTCGGCCATGTAAACCTTCACGAGCTGAATGACGCCCGGCGGCAGCTCATCCGGCTGCAACACGCGGTCGATCCGCTCTTCTGCCTTCTCTTCGAGCTTCGCCTTCTCGTCATTCGCGGCATCGATGATGACGCGCATGCGCTCGTTGATATCCTTGTCCTCGACGCGCAGCGTCTTGAGATCGAGCGAGGCGAAGTTGACGTTGTCGAGCACTTCCGCCGTGAGACGTGTTCCCTGGGGGATCGCCTCCTCCACCGTACCCGACTTGAGCGCGAGCGCGATTATCTGGCCCTCGAGCAGATCGAGCAGCTCGCCATCGCGAACCGCGTTCACGCGAATCTTCTCCAGACCTTCAACGCGCCGGATCTCTCCGATGCGCTCGCCGCGATCCTTCTCGACGACCTGGTCTTCCACACGCGAGAATATCTTGACGTCGATCACGACACCTTCCATTCCGGGAGGCACCTTGAGCGACGAATCCTTCACGTCCTTCGCCTTCTCGCCGAAGATTGCGGTGAGGAGCTTCTCTTCTGGAGAAAGCTCCGTCTCGCCCTTTGGCGTGATCTTGCCGACGAGGATATCGCCCGGCTTGACGTGCGCGCCAATGCGAACAATTCCGCGCTCATCGAGATCTGTCAGAGCCTCTTCGGCGACGTTGGGAATTTCCTTGGTGATTTCTTCCTGGCCGCGCTTCGTGTCGCGAACGTGCAGCTCAAGCTCCTGGATATGGATCGACGAGTACACGTCGTCCTTGACCAGCCGCTCGCTCAGCACGATGGCATCTTCAAAGTTGTGTCCGTACCACGGCATGAACGCGACGGTCACGTTCGCGCCGAGTGCGAGCTGCCCTTGCTCCGTCGAAGCACCGTCGGCGAGCACGTCGCCCGCAGCAACCTTCTGGCCACGGTGCACCAGCGGTCGCTGGTTGATTGCCGTGTCCTGGTTGGTGCGCCAGTACTTCTTGATTTTGTACCTGTCATGCTGCGTCAACCGCGCGAGCGGCCGATCACTCTTGGCCTTGTGCTGTGCGTCTTCGGCGTCGACGACGATCTCGTCTGCCGTGACACTCGAGACAACGCCGGCACGCAATGCAATAACAACCGCTCCCGAGTCGCGAGCGACCTTCTCCTCGAGGCCCGTGCCGCACATTGGAGTGCGCGGGTTGAGCAGAGGAACTGCCTGGCGCTGCATGTTGGAGCCCATCAAGGCGCGGTTGGCGTCGTCGTGCTCCAGGAACGGAATGAGCGCGGCTGCTATGGATACCAACTGCTCAGGCGCGACATCCATGTAATCGATACGGTCCGGCGCCGAGAGTGGCACATCGCCACCCTGACGGCAAAGGACCAGCTCATCTACGAACGAGCCGTCGGAGTTGAGCGTTGCGTTCGCCTGCGCGATCACAGCGCCTTCCTCGCGGTTGGCATCGAGCCACGCAATTTCCTTGGCCACCTTGCCGTTCTTCACCACGAAGTACGGAGTCTCGATGAAGCCGAGATCGTTCACGCGCGCAAACGTTGCGAGTGAAGTTATGAGCCCGATGTTTGGACCTTCAGGGGTCTCGATCGGGCACATGCGGCCGTACTGCGAGTAGTGCACGTCACGTACTTCGAAACCAGCGCGTTCGCGCGTAAGACCACCCGGTCCGAGCGCGGACAGACGACGCTTGTGCGTCAGCTCCGCCAGCGGATTGGTCTGGTCCATGAACTGCGACAACTGGCTCGATCCAAAGAACGCCTGAATCACCGCCGAAACGGTGCGCGCATTCACGAGATCGTCCAGCGAGATCTTTTCCGGATCCGTATTGATCGACATGCGCTCCTTCACGAGGCGCGCCATACGGGAAAGGCCGACACTGAACTGGTTCGCGATCAGCTCACCAACCGACCTGATGCGACGGTTGCCGAGGTGATCGATATCGTCCACGT
>JBDTIP010000231.1:0-3376 GCA_039936295.1 Gemmatimonadaceae bacterium | reverse complement strand
ATATCAAGCGTCGCTATGCGCGGCGCAATCATGTTCCACCGCTTGGAGACCGCGACGCTCGCGAATACGATCACCACGATGGCGAACACCCACTGCGCGACACGCATCCACTTGCTGCGCATCAGTGGCTCGTCACGTCGTGGTAAATCCCGGCGTATCGCCCAGCGGTCGCGGCAGGCGAAAAGCGCGCGAGCGCCGCCGCTCGCCCCGCCCTACCGATCCTTGCGCGGTGGCCGGTATCACCGATCATGCGATCCAGCGCCGCTGCGAGCGCAGCAATATCATGGGGCGCGACGAGCGTCCCCGTCGAGTCATTCTGAACGACATCGGTGAGGCCACCCGACGCATATGCCACGGGCGGTGTCTCGCACAATTGCGCTTCCGCCGCGACGAGGCCAAGACCCTCCTCGATGAACGGAGCGACGAGCGCAGACGCACGAGACAGAATCGCTGGAAGCGCGTCGTGCGCGACTTGGCCGCGCCAGAGTATTCGGTGCGACAGACCAAGGCTATCTGCCAACGCCACGAGACGCGCCTTATCTGGTCCGTCGCCGACCACCTCGAGGATGGTGCAGCGGCTCATCAGTGCGAGGGCACGAATCGCATCTTCGATTCCCTTTTGCGCGGAGAGACGTCCCACGAATACCATCCTGTTGGAGTCGCGATCGCCCCTTGGCGTGAATATGGAAACATCAACTGGCATGGGCGCAACCACCGGCACCGAGCGGCACAACGGCGCCGCCTGCTGTGCGAGCCATTCGGACACGCATGTGACGGCGCTGGAACGGCCAAAGACATATCGCGCCAGCGGCCGCGCCGCGGGCGTTTTCTGCAGCAATCTCAGGTCAGTGCCGTGCGACGTCGTGATCAATGGCGTGCCAGTGAGCCTGCTGACTGTGGCCGCAGCGATGCCGTTCGGAAACCACCAGTGGGCATGAATGATGTGTGGCTTCCACTGTCTGGCTTGAGACAACAGACTGCCCGTTTGCGAAATGATGAACGAACCGAGGGCAGCCTTGGCGACGTATGACCGTGACACATCCTCCGCCATGGTGCCGCGATATGCAAGCGTTTCGTGTGAACGTGGCGCGTATCGGAACCGGCGGACTTCGATCCCGGACATAACGGCGACTCTCTCGAGTCCTGGGGCGGCAGGCGCAAGTACGCGGACCTGCACATTCTCGCCGGACAGGGCTGCAGCGAGCCGCAGAAGGAACGATCCGGCTGCGTCGCCGCCGAACCGCGGGAATGAATGCGTTACGAAGAGTACTCTCACCTCTCAGCGAGGCGGGTCCACGTCGCGCGAAAGCAGCTCCTCGACGCGTCGGCGAAGCTCCGCGATTTCAGCGCGCTGCGCTGCCATCAGCTCCGCGAGAAGGCCGGTCGCAAAGAAAACACTGCCCAGTATCAGGCAAACCTGGACCAGTGTGAGCAGTGGGCGGAATCCAACACCGGCGATCACACGGTAAAGAACCGCGATGATGCCGGTGATCACACCAACGGCAAACAGGAATGCACCGAGCATTCCAAAGAGCAGCAACGGCTTGCGAGCGAAGCGCAGCTCGAACCATACCGCGAGCATGTCCAGTACTCCGACAGGGATCCGGCTCAGGCCAAACTTGGACTTGCCCGCCATACGCGGATATAATGGAATCGGTGTTTCGCCGACTGTAAATCCGCGATGCGCAGCAACGACGATCATGTAGCGGTGCCAGTCTGGCCGCACCGGCAGCGACGCCATGACTTCGCGCCTGTACGCCTTGACCGAATTCAGGTCGCGCACAGGAACGTCGAAAAGACGGCGGCTCAGTCCATTGTAAATGCCGGACACGAATGCTTTTTCGTACTCGCCTTCCTTACGCCCCGTCATCATGTCAAACTCGCCGGCCAGTATGGGGTCGACGAGCTTGGGAATGTCTTCGGGCTTGAATTGCAAATCGGCCGGGTAGAACACCAGCACTTCACCGCGCGAATGCACGTATCCGGTGCGAAGCGCGTCGGCGATACCGCGTCGGTTGCGGTGTCTGACGGAATGAAGGAACGGATATTTGGCTTCGAGTTCGGCCAACACTCGCTGCGTCTCGTCGCTCGAACCGTCGTCGACGACTATCACCTCGTACTTGCCTGGTTCTGCGGCGAATGTCTCAGCTGCCTGTCGCATGAATTCCGGCAGGTTTTCGGCTTCGTCCTTTGCGGGGACGAGCACGCTGACCCGCGGAAGCTTCACCTCCGCGGGGAGAGTCATACTCGCTTACGCATCCGTGCCGGCAATACTCCTAGCTGGTCGCGATATTTCGCCACCGTACGGCGCGCTATCTGCACGCCCGTCTCGCGCAGGATATTGACGATTGCCTGATCAGTGAGCGGATGCTTGGGATCCTCGTCCTCAACGAGCTTCTGGAGCTGCGCCTTGATCCCGCGCGCAGAAACGTCCTCACCATCGGAGGTCGCGAGACCCGACGAGAAAAAGAATTTGAGCGGAAGCACACCGCGCGGTGTCTGCACGTACTTCTCGTTCGTGACGCGGCTCACTGTCGACTCGTGCATGTTGATGACCTCGGCGACTTCACGCAGCGTCAGAGGCTTGAGGTACTGCACGCCCTTCTCGAAGAATTCGCGCTGACGGTCGACGATATAGTTCATGACTTTGAGCATGGTCTGACGTCGCTGCTCGATAGCCTGAATCATCCAGTTCGCCGAGTTCAGCTTGCTGGAGATGAACTCCTTGTTCTCGCCGTCGAATTTCTTCTTGTCGCGTGCGATGTCCTGATATGCCTTGCTGAGCTTGAGGCGTGGGAGATTGGCGTCGTTCAGGAATACGTGATACTGATCATCGATCTTGTCGACAACGAGGTCCGGGATGATGTAGTTGTCGGAGCGCGTGCTGTACCGGAGTCCGGGCTTGGGGTCGAGCTTCGCGATCTCGTCGGCGGCGGACTGTACGTCCGTAGCGCTGATGCCGAACCGCTTGGAGATCTCGCTCCAGCGATGATTGATGAGCTCCTCAAAGCAATCGCGCACGAGACGATACGGCACCGACTGCTGAAGGCCAGCCTCCCGCAACTGCAGTAACAGGCACTCCTTGAGATCGCGTGCTGCGATGCCTGGCGGATCGAGCGTCTGGATGATCGCGAGCATGTCCTCGCCTTCCACATCCGTGTACAACATTTCCGGATGTATGTCGCGTCCCGCCTGCTCCGCCGCGTTGCGCGCCATGTCGTTCAGCGCAAGGACTATTTCCTGGACCGATGCGGCAAGATAGCCGTCGTCGTTCACGTTCCCGATGAACTCGTCAGCTATGACGGCCTGGCGCGGAGTGAGCTCGAGAAGTGCTACCTGATCGCGGAGATGGTCGCCAAGATCGCGCGTCCCGACG
>JBDTIP010000230.1:0-8670 GCA_039936295.1 Gemmatimonadaceae bacterium | reverse complement strand
GTGACGCGAACACCCGAATCGAGGTAGCGCTTGAGTGGATGAGCGGAGTAGCTCGCCACCGCGTGCGTCTGTTCGTTGCTGGTTGGACACAGCTCGAGCGTGATTTGCGCGTTGCGAATGTAATCGAGCAATTGCGGATCTTCCTCCGAGCGTACGCCGTGACCGATGCGAGAGACATTGCAGTCGAACAGCGCACCCATCACGGACGACGGCCCCGCGGCCTCGCCTGCGTGGCAGGTGACGCGGAGGAAGTGCTTGCGCACATAAGCAAACGCCGCCGCATGATCTGACGCCGGAAACTCTGCTTCGGCACCCGCGAGATCGAAACCGACGACGCCCGAATCCATGTGGCGCACCGCCGCCCGCGCCGCGTCCAGGGATCGGGCCGGATCCCAGTGACGCAGAGAGCACGTAATGAACCGCGCAATCGTTCCAAAATCGCGCTCGCCACGAGACAGGCCACGCATCGTCGCTGAAATCACTTCATCGACGCTTAGACCACCGCGAATATTGAGATGCGGAGCATTCCGGACTTCGATGTACCGCAACCCGTCGACGCTGGCATCCTGCACCAGCTCGTAGGCAACGCGCTCGAGCGCGGATTCCGTCTGAAGAATCGATATCGTGGTATCGAAGCGATGCAGGTAGTCGCCAAGATCGGTGACGTTATCCGCGCACATGTACTTCCGCAGCGACTCGGGATCCTGGCGTGGCAGCCGAATTCCGTGCTCCTCCGCCAGATCAAGCATGGTCTCGGGGCGCAATGAGCCGTCGAGGTGGCAGTGGAGCTCCGCCTTGGGCATGCGGCGCAGGTCGTCAGCGGTAACGCGTGTCACGTGATCCGGGTTCATTATTGGCGAGTGTCAATCGTGCGACGTCTCGTATGCTGCGCCAGCCTGCCGATTGGTAACGACCCGGAAAATGGCGCCGGCGAATGCCGACCCCGTCGGATCTGCAGGCAGGCCGCGGCTATCTGCGAGAAGTCGTGACTTATCGACCAGCGACGCGCCAACTTCGGGTCGCCACGCCGCGATGGCATCGAGTATCGTCTGCCCTGCATGAGCCAAAACAGGGGCGCCGTCAACGAAAATGTAAAATGGAGAGATCACGGACGTTTGACCGGTTTCAGGATCGACCAGTTCCGGTCGTCGTAAGTTGACTCGTGAAGCAACTCCTTCTCCCTCACTGCGCCTATGACAAGATCACGAATATCCTGCTGTTTGTCGTACACGAGCGGAGCGTCTCGCAGCATGGAGTAACCCCCGCCTCCTGTCTGGCGATAATTGTTAATTGCCACGACAAACGAGTCACCTGGCCCGACGTCGATGCCGATTCGGATACTGGCGCGCTGCACGACCGTAAACGAGCGATACGCATTATTGCCGTCGGCCGATCCATGGCAGGCGCGGGAAGCACGCTTACGGCCGCGGCTACCAGCAGCGGCAGTCCGGAGAGTGCAAGTCCCAACATCACAATAAGTTAGCGACTCCAGGTACGTCCGGAAGCTCCGAGTTGGTACGGGTTCGTGACAATGGAGCGCTCCCACGCGAGGCGACGGCAGCCCAACTTTAATCACGATCATGACGCGCATCGAAAACAACGGCGGAACGGTTACCGAGCGCATACTGGTCGTCGACGACGAGCCGGATATCGTGGCCCTCGTTGCCTATCATCTGGCACGAGCGGGCTACGGTGTGTCGACCGCCAGCAACGGGCACGAAGCGCTGGCAAAGGCCGCAGCAGAACTGCCCGCCCTGATCGTGCTCGACATGATGCTGCCGGGGATTTCCGGATTCGAAGTACTCGAGCGACTCCGCGCGGAACCAGCGACGGCGAACATTGCCGTTCTCACCCTCACAGCACGTCGCGACGAAGCCGACCGAGTTCGCGGGCTTACGCTCGGCGCTGATGACTATCTCACGAAGCCATTCTCGCCGCAGGAGCTGACACTCCGCGTAGCGGCAATCCTGCGTCGGCTGCGCGCTCCCGCTACGGCGCGGTCCGACGTTCTGAAGTTGGGACCGGTGTTGATCGACCGCGCCGCGCACGAGGTACATGTTGACGGCGAACTTGTGGATCTCACTCCGACCGAGTACAAGCTCTTGCTGATTCTCGCCGAGCGGTGCGGAAGGGTTTTGGCGCGCACTCTGCTGCTCGAGACCGTCTGGGAAGCTGCACCGGATATCCAGACGCGAACCGTCGACATGCACGTTCAGCGCCTTCGTGCCAAGCTCGGCGCGGCGGGCGACATGATAGAGACCGTGCGGGGCTTTGGCTATAGAATCAACCATGGTCGTCGATAAAATCATTGGCAGGTTCTCAGGCAGCGGCCATAGATGAAACTCGCCAATCGCCTACTGCTTTCATCACTGATCGTGATTGTTGCGCTGACTACAACAGTCGTGTTGATCATGGACCGCGAGCTCCACAGGCGCGTTGCCGAAGAGAGTGTGAGCGAGCTGACCCGCGAGGCGCGCCTGATCGCGTCAGAGTGGACTGCGGCCCAGTCGCCCGAAGCATTCGCGCATGTCGCCGGCGATGCTCTTGGACATCGCGTGACGCTGATCCGACGCGACGGTGTGGTGCTCGGTGACTCTCACTTCGACGCCGCCAGCGTCAGCAGTCTGGAGAACCACGCCCGGCGTCCCGAAGTCATTGCGGCGCTCCAAGGTCAGATAGGCACGTCGCGCAGGCCGAGTCCGTCCGAAGGAACCGACGAGGTGTATGTTGCGGCGCCAGCGGCGCCTGCGGCGCCGGGCATTGCGCGGGTATCGCAGAGTACGGCGTCGGTCGATGCGATTTTTGACCAGGCCATCGGTGACGTCGCCATCGCCGGACTGGCCGCGTCGGTCGTTGCGTTCCTGCTGGCCATCGTGTTCGCACGAACGGTATCGCGTCCTGTAATAGAGCTGCGCGATGCCGCGCGCGCCATCGCTGCGGGTGATCTTTCACGGCGCCCCGCAATATCGGCGCCCGGGGAAGTTGGGGATCTGGGCAGCGCGCTGCATAGCCTGTCTGAACAGCTCGGCGCGAGGCTCAAAGCGCTTCAGGATGACGAATCGCTCGTGTCTGCCGTAGTCGAATCGCTAACCGAAGGTGTGCTCGCGATCGACACTCGCCGCACAGTTTTGCGAATCAATAGCGCAGCGCGAACGATGCTTGGCGTCCGGGAAGCCGTGCCGTTTCCAACGGACCGTCTGCCGCGCGAACGCGCACTCATTGGCGCGATCGACACTGCGCTCACGGGAGCGCCTGCCGACGGTGAGGTCGTTGAGATAACGGGGCGCATGATCGCAATCACTGCCCGGCCGCTACAGGAAGGTGGCGCTGTAGTCGCGCTCACCGATCTTACGCGAACGCGCCGGCTCGAAGCAACCCGGCGTGATTTCGTCGCCAATGTATCGCATGAGCTACGGACGCCGCTCACGGTGATAGCGGGCTTTGCGGAAACACTCGGCGAGGAGAGCATCTCAGAGACGGACCGGCAGCGCTTCGCGTCATTGATTCAAGCCAATACTGCGCGGATGCGGCGTATCGTCGACGAGCTGCTCGATCTGTCGCGCATCGAGTCGGGCGGCTGGGTGCCGCGACCGGTGAACGTCGATGTAGCCGAAGTCGCTGCTGAAGCCATCGCCGCGAGTTCCGGCGTCGCACAAGCGAATGACGTGATCACCGAAGCGCAGGTGCCGCGCGATGCCCGCTGGATGTACGCTGACCGTACCGCCCTGCGACAGGTGCTTTCCAATCTCGTAGAGAACGCTGTGCGGCACTCTGCAAACGGTACGGTTACTGTATTCGCGCGCCGTGACGCTGATGGGAATACTTGGGTGGGGGTGCGCGACTCCGGCGTGGGAATACCTACAGCACATCTCCCGCGCATCTTCGAACGCTTCTATCGTGCGGATTCCTCTCGCTCACGCGAGCACGGCGGCACGGGACTCGGGCTTGCAATAGTCAAGCATCTAGTGGAAGCGCACGGAGGTCACGTCCGGGCCGAGAGCACGCTCGGCCGCGGAACGACCGTTAGTGCATCGTTCCCACCCGCCGTCTCGACGCCGCGAGATCCGTGACGTAGCCGTTACCGAACGACTGCGCGTTCCGTGATGTGAGAGTTTGATCATTAGGGTGTTGGTTCAAACCCTCTCACGGAGCAAACTGTGATTCGACCTGTTCGTGTTGCCGCCCTTGCCGCGGCAATGTCAGGTGCATTTCTCTCTCCCGCAAACGCGCAGACGACCGATCTCACTGGCGCCGGATCGAGCTTCGCGTATCCGATTTACTCCAAATGGGCCGCGATGTATGCGGCGAAGACCGGAGTCAGGATCAACTACCAGTCGATCGGCTCCAGTGGCGGCATCCGGCAACTATCGGACGAGATAGTCGACTTCGGCGCGACCGACGGACCCATGACCGACCAGCAGCTCGCCAAGGCAAAAGGTGGAACGATTCTGCACTTCCCCACCGTGCTGGGCGGCGTCGCTGTTACTTACAATCTGCCGAGTGTCCGCGGGCCACTCAAACTCACCGGTGAAGTTCTCGCCGATATCTTCCTCGGCAAAATCACAAAGTGGAACGACAATCGGATTGCGGCGCTGAATCCCGGAGTCAAACTACCAGCGACCGACGTGATAGTTGTGCACAGAGCTGACGGGAGCGGCACCACGTACATCTTCAGCGACTATCTCGCGACGGTTAACGCCGCATGGGCGACAAGCGTGGGTCGCGGGCAGAGTCTCAACTGGCCCGTCGGCCTCGGCGGCAAGGGAAGCGAAGGCGTAACGGGTCAGATCAAGCAGCTGCCGGGATCCATCGGCTACGTGGAGCTGGCCTACGCCACGCAGAACAAGCTGCCGGCGGCGTTGATCAGGAATTCCGCCGGCGTGTGGGTCACGCCGTCTCTGCAATCGGTGACCGCAGCCGCCGCCGGTGCAGTTGCGAAACTTCCAGTAAACACGGATTACCGCATCTCGCTCGTCAACGCACCAGGCAAGGATGCGTATCCGATTTCATCTTTTACATGGATCCTCGTTTACGAGCATCCCGCGAATGCCGCAAAAGGTAAGGCGCTCACGAACTTTCTGCGCTGGGCCTATTCCAGTGGGGAATCGGTCGCGCCGTCGCTGGATTACGCACCACTGCCGGCAACGATGATTCGACGGTTGGACGCGCGGCTAACCAAGCTCGAGGCAGGTCGTTGAGCATGCGCATTCACTCTCTACTCCTCGCATGCGCATTGATCGCGCCTGGCATTGCGAGCGCGCAGAACACGCAGACCACTGACTCGAGCAGGACACCGACCGATTCTGCGTCAACAGCCACGAAGGTAACCCTTCCACCGATAGATTTTTCTGGTGTGGTGTTTGGCAACTATCAGTATCAGGGCGCCGCAGGACCAACGAAAGACCAGAACAAGTTCGACGTGGAACGCGCGTACCTCACCTTCAAGATGCCGGCGGGCGACCGTGCCGGCATTCGTGTTACAGCGGATCTCTACCAACAGACGACCACTGGAAACGATTCGTACTACAAGGGTTGGCTATTCCGTGCTAAGTACGCGTACCTGCAGTACGATTTCGTCAAGGCTACGAAGCCATCGGACTGGGCATTCTCGACGCGTATCGGCATCGTCCAGACAATGCTGATCGATCACGAGGAAAACTTCTGGCCGCGCTGGTTGTCGCTAACTCCCGTGGAGCGCGCCGGATATTTTTCGTCCGCTGACGTTGGAGTCGCTGGCATAATGACACTACCAAACAAGCTTGGCGAGATTTACACGGCGATAACCAACGGACCCGGTTACGCCTCCCGTGAGACGGATCGCTTCAAGGATTATCAGGCGCGACTGACGTTCACGCCGCTTACGACGAGCGACCTGTCGTACCTTCGCAGCTTTGCGATCGATGGATGGGTGTACCGCGGCGAGCTGGCTAGCAAGTTCGTGAGCGGAGGTTCAGGGCAGATCGGGGCCGTGGGTTCCGGACTGGATCGCAACAGGTACGGCGTATTCGCCGGCATCCGCGATCCGCGGCTGACACTTGGACTCGACTACGCCCAACGCCAGGACGGGATGGACACTGGAGCTAACACCGCCGCAGCGCCGCGTGGTGTGTCGGACAGTACGGGACGTCTGGTATCGGGATACGTGGTCGCCAGGCCATTCAGGATCTTCGACGCGAAGTCGACTGTGCCGCTCGGGATAGTGGCGCGCTACGATCATGTCACGCCGAACACTTCGACGGCGCCAAAGATCAACACCTTCATCGGCGGCCTTACGTGGGATCTCAACAAGCGGACTTCGGTGTCCCTGGATTACCAGGAAGCGACACCAGCCAACGGTGCGCCGGTTGTTCCCACCAAAACGTATTTCATGCACTGGGTAGCGAACTTCTAGGCGACGCCGGCGCTTCGCCGGTGTGACCGAGGCGTGTGTCAAGGCAAACATCCGTGCGGAAGCCATCAAACGGGTGTTTCCTCGTCGAATTCGGCTGGGCGTCACCTGCTTCCATTACCACTTCAGCCGGCATATCTAGCGGTTCACCGGATTTTTTCGCATACTGGCACTCTCCCCGAGACTAGAAACGGGTCTGTGTCTGCACTGCTGGAGCAACTTCGGTCCGCGATTGGGGACCATTACATCGTCGAGCGCGAGGTCGGGCAAGGTGGCATGGCTACCGTGTACCTCGCGCGCGACATCGAACACGACCGTGACGTCGCCGTAAAGGTGCTGTCGTCGGACGTGTCCGTCGTTCTTGGCGCCGAGCGCTTTCGCCGCGAGATCCAGGTAACGTCTGCGCTGGACCATCCGCACATACTTCCGATCCTGGATTCGGGAGAGGCAGGCAGTTCGCTTTACTATGTGATGCCGTATGTCGACGGCGAATCTCTGCGCGCGCGACTCGATCGCGAGCGCAGTCTGTCGCTGGACGACTCCATACGCATCACAGGCGAAATCGGCGACGCGCTGGAATACGCCCACAAGCACGGGATCGTGCACCGCGACATCAAGCCTGAGAACATCCTGATGGATGGCGATCGCGCGGTGCTGGCGGACTTCGGAATCGCGCATGCGATGGCCGCGGTCGGCGAACAGCGACTCACGCAGACCGGCATATCGCTCGGAACGCCCACCTACATGAGCCCCGAGCAGGCGTCCGCCGAACGCGAGATCGACGGACGAAGCGACATTTACAGCCTTGCGTGCGTCGCGTACGAAATGATCGGGGGGCAGCCGCCGTTTACAGGACCAAGCGCTCAGGCTGTCATTGCACGACACATGATGGAGAACGTTCCGTCGCTCACGATCATTCGCAGCACCGTGCCTCCTCAGATCGAAGCGATTCTGGTCAAGGCGCTCGCCAAGGTGCCGGCGGATCGCTACCAGAGCTCCGGAGAGTTTACCGCGGCGCTTCGTCATCCAGAAACGCAATTTTTCCCGCGCCCGGCCCAGGCGAAGCAGTTCGCGAGCGACGGATCCGCATGGCGACGCTACGCAATTGCAGCGGCTGCAGTTGTAGTAATTGCAGCAGGTGGTTTTTTTGGCTGGCGCAAGACGCATCCGGCCAACGGCGTCGGCGAGATCGCGGGTCCGGATCCGCGGCGGGTGGCAGTGCTCTACTTCAGGGACGAAAGCGAAGGGAAACGACTAGGCTACCTCGCAGACGGTCTTACGGACGGGCTCATTGAGCGCCTTTCCGAAATCCCGGAGCTGCAGGTAACCTCCAGGAACGGATCAGCGCTATACCAGAACAAGGACATCGCTCCGGATAGCATTGCTCGCGCACTCAATGTCGGCACGCTCGTGGACGGAAGCGTGGAGCAGCACGGCGACAAGGTGAGCGTGAGTGTCAAGCTCAAGGATGCGACTGGCACCGACTTCCAACGTGCGACATTTGAGGCGTCAGCGTCAAATCCGCTTGCACTACGCGACACACTTGCCGAACGCGTGACGAACTTTCTGCGCGAGCGGCTTGGCCAGGAAATTCACCTTCGAGACGAACGAGCCGGCACGACCAACGCAAACGCCTGGGCGCTTCTCCAGCAGGCCAAACTCGGCGTCAGAGATGGCGAGGATGCAATTAAGGTGAACGACACGGCGGCCGTGCTTCGCAATCTCGCGCGCGCCGATTCCACACTCGTCCAGGCAGAGGCGCTGGATCCAACCTGGACACAACTCCCGATTTTACGCGGCACGATCGACTATCGCACTTCGCGATTCTTTGCCGGGGATCAGCTCCGCGCGAGCAAGTGGATCGACACCGGCGTCGCTCAGGCGGACCAGGCGATCGCCATCGCACCCCGAGACGCGGACGCGCTGGCGCTGCGCGGCACGCTCCACTACTGGCGCTGGCTTCTCGCGCTGGAGACCGATCCCGTGAAGGCAAAAGCGCTCCTCGACGGAGCGCGCAAGGATCTGGAACTTGCAACACAGATATCGCCCAACGAGCCCGAGGCATGGTCCGTCCTGAGTCATCTGTACTATCAGTACAACGACGTCGTGAGTGCGAAACTCGCCGCACGGCGCGCATACGAAGAGGACTCGTATCTCGGCGATGCGGACAAGATCGTTTGGCGCCTGTTCATTTCGTCGTATGATCTCGAACAGTTTCCGGACGCGATTCAATGGTGCAACGTCGGCACGGCGCGGTTTCCTGACAACCCGCTTCTCGCGAC
>JBDTIP010000229.1:0-2515 GCA_039936295.1 Gemmatimonadaceae bacterium | reverse complement strand
TCTTTGTGCCTTTGAGTTGCATCACACCGTTCGGTGCGATTGCGACCACGCGTGCGCTCATCTCGGTAGTGAGAGTGTTCGTCCTCGCGTCAAGGCCGCTGTTCTGCGACTGCGTACCGTTGTTCGAGTTGATGCCGTAGTTCTTGTTGCTCGACGGGGTATTGATGCCGAGCCCGAGTGTGCGTTGCCGATTGTCGGCGGCGTTCACTTCCTTGTCGAGCGACGTGAGCGTGTATTCGTCGACGAGCACGGTGACGATGTCGCCGAGATGATAGTCTCGGCGATCCGACAGCCAGGACTGTCTTCCCGGGACAGCGGTCGAGGTGAGCGTCGGCGTGTTTTCCGCCGCCGCGGCTGGCGCTTGCGTGCCGTTCTTCGCGGCTGGCTTGGCAGCCTGCGCACCCAGCACTGATGCGGTGGCTGTGATGGAGGCCGCGACCGCGACGAGCGCGTAAATCATCCGGTTCTTCATTGAGTCACCATGACAGTATTCTGCGCTGCAATGATTCCGTGCAGTCGGCGCCTGTTATCGAGTCTGACGAACAGTTCATCACCTTTCCTTCCGTGTCCGAGGGCCGTGCCGTGTGTCTTGATCGAGACGCCGGGTGCGGTGTACACGACGTTGACGACGTCGCCGGCCGTGACGAGATCAGGTTCGGCGACGCCTGGCTCCTGAAGCACCTCGCCGGCGCGAATGACTCGCCGCGCCACCCACCCTGGCGCCACCTTCGCCGCGTCCGGAATGCTTCCGTCGCTGAGCGTCGTGTCGGCCCACCTGATGTCGGCTGAGGA
Source organism: Gemmatimonadaceae bacterium (assembly GCA_039936295.1). Lineage (GTDB taxonomy): Bacteria > Gemmatimonadota > Gemmatimonadetes > Gemmatimonadales > Gemmatimonadaceae > Fen-1247. The sequence goes on along the minus strand of JBDTIP010000229.1, from coordinate 1,723 downwards.
CAGAACAGCGCCGCGCATGAGATCGCGCGTTGCGACCGGAACCTTGACCGTTCCGCGGACTCTGGATTGGGCGCGCGCAGTCTGAACGAAGCACATGAGCGCGACCAGGAAAGCGGCGTTGTGTTTCTGCATCGTCAGCGCATCAGGGAGTTAGCGGTTGTCGCCATATCTTCGCTGTTCTTGACGGCCTTCGAATTGATCTCGTACGCGCGCTGTGCGGTAATCATGTTCACCATCTCCGTGACGATCTCGACGTTGCTGGATTCGAGATAACCCTGCGCGATACTGCCATTGCCGTTCAGTGTCGGTTGTCCCCTGATGGCGTCGCCGGAAGACGACGTCACGCCAAAGAGGTTCTGACCAAGCGACTCGAGGCCAGCAGAATTTGGGAAGCGAGCGAGCTCGATCTGTCCCAGCTCCTGCGTGCCATTCGTCCCGGTCGCGGTGCCGTTTGCCGTAACGATGCCGGTGCTTGACACCGTCACCGATGTTGCGTCCGCCGGAATTTTGATCGTTGGCTGGACTGCGTAGCCCTGACCGGTTACCAGCACTCCCTGGTCCGAGACCTGGAAGCTTCCATCGCGCGTGTACGCAGTGTTGCCGTTGGGGAGCTGAACTTCGAAATAGCCTTCACCCTGGATTGCGAGATCCCACGGTCGCGACGTCTGCTCGAGTGAGCCCTGGGAGTCGATTCGATCTACCGAGGTCAGGCGGGTGCCGAGTCCGATCTGGATTGCCGGAAGCTGCTCGGTGTCGCGCGAGCCAAGTGTGGCCGGGCCCTGTATCGTCTGGTATAGAAGATCTTCGAAGTGGGCGCGGCTGCTCTTGAAGCCGGTGGTGTTGACGTTGGCAAGATTGTTGGCGATGACGTCAGAAAGCGTCTGCTGCGCCTGCATGCCCGTCGCTGCCGTGCGAAGTGCTGGATCCATTACTCAGTCTCCTTAGTTGGCGGGTCGGCCGAGCTCGGTGGTCGCGATCTGTCGCGCCGCATCGAGGCTGGTCACGGCCTGCTGTACTGCCGTGTATGAACGTTGAATTGAAATCATGTCCACCATTTCGCTGATGGGCGTGACGTTGCTCTGTTCCAATGCGCCCTGGCGCACGATGCGCGCGTCGGGATCCATCCGCTGTCGCTGAGCGGGTGGGATGAACATTCCGCTCCCTTCGGCGACAAGCGTGGTCTTGTCCGGGATTGTTTCTATCCGTAGGTGTCCGACTTCTGACTTGTCCACGGTAACGCTGCCACTGCGGCTGATCTGTATGTTGCCGACCTCGTCGTCACCGGCCGTCGTCACCCGAATCGGACCATTGTCGCCAAGTATCTGGTTCCCTGCGGCATCGGTGAGATCGCCCGCGTCGTTCACGTGCAGCGAGCCGCCTCGGGTGTAGCGCTCGCCATTGGGCGTCTTCACCACGAAGAAGCCGTTGCCCTGGAGCGCAACGTCGCGCGGATTGTTGGTGATCTGAAGCGAGCCCTGGGAGAAATCCGTCACCGCGCTGGCCGCCGGAAGCGCTCCCTCGATCATGGTCGCGAACACTTTCTGACCCTTGAAGCCATCGGTCGAGACGTTTGCGAGGTTGTTTGACGCCACCTCCTGACGGCGCTCCCAGTAGCGGAGCGCAGCTGCGGCGCTGGACATTCCATTCGGACGGACACTGACTCCCATTTGATCTCTCCCTGATTACAAGCGTCCTTACTGGCAACTGCGGTACCGTATTCGAG
>JBDTIP010000228.1:0-9008 GCA_039936295.1 Gemmatimonadaceae bacterium | reverse complement strand
TCGATCGCCTCTACGCCGCTGATGCTCTCGTACGCGCCAACTGCTTCGCCGAGGTGTCGCTTGGCGGAGTGCTCGCCTTGCGTGTGAGTCTCGATCGCATGATACAGAACGTCGTGCACCAGCGTGCTCTTTCCCGACCCCGATACGCCGGTGACGACGGTGAGCGCGCCGACCGGGATCTTGACGTCGACTCCATGCAGGTTGTGCTCACGCGCGCCGTTGAGCGCGATCCATCGCGGACCCACGCGCCGGCGTTCCTCAGGCAGCGGCACTGACAGCTCGCCGCTCAGATACTTGCCGGTCAGTGGGCTCTCTGCGATCCTCGACATCGGACCGGCGAACATGACGCTACCGCCCTGCGCGCCGCTTCCGGGCCCCAGCTCCACCATGTAATCCGCGACTTGCATCGCGGCTGGATCATGCTCCACGACAATCACCGTGTTGCCAGCGTCGCGTAGTCTGCGCAGCAATGACAACAACCGATCCATGTCCCGTGCGTGTAGACCGACGGACGGCTCGTCCAGTACGTAAAGTGTGTCGACAAGGCGCGATCCGAGCGAGTTGGCAAGACCGATCCGCTGCGCTTCGCCGCCCGAAAGAGTGCGCGTCGAACGATTCAGCGTCAGATAGTCCAATCCAACGTCGCGCAAAAAGCGCACGCGGTCGCGCGACTCGCGCAGGATCATTTGCGCGATCGCCGTCTCGTAGTCGGATAGCTCCAACGTCTCCAGCCAATGGCTGAGCTTGTCGATAGGCAATTCCGCAATCTGTGCGATGTTGCGGCCGCCGATGAGAACGTTCAGCGATTCGGGCTGCAGCTTGGCTCCATGGCATGCAGGACATTCCCGCGCTGTCTGATACTGACGCAGAAACACGCGGATGTACTGCTTGTACCGCTTTTCTTCCAGTGCCTTGAGGAACGGAAATATGCCGATGTAGCCGCGGCGCGCTTCAGTGTTCAACAACATGGCGCGCTGAGCAGACGAAAGCTCGATCCACGGAACATCCGTCGGGATTCCGTTCTTCTTGGCGAATTCCGCGAGCGTTCTGCGCTTGTTATCGTATCGCGGCTTGGTCCACGGCTCGATGGCACCGTCGCGCAGGGTGCGGTCGGGGTAGGGAATCACTAGCGACTCGTCGTACTCGAGCGTCGCGCCAAAACCGTTGCAGCGCGGACAAGCGCCGCGCGGATTGTTGAACGAAAACAACTGCGGCGTGGGTGCCGGGAGCCGCGTACCGTCGTTGGCGCACTCGAAACGGTCGGTGAACCGCAGCCGCGTGACCATCGTGCCGTCCAGCGGTGACCGTACCGCCTCGGGGAGCAGGATCACAACCTCGCCATCACCCTCGCGAAATGACGTCCCGATCGACTCGGCCAGCCGGCTGCTCACCTCCGCCCGCACCGCAAGCCTGTCGACGACAACAAGCAGGTCCTTCACACGTGTGAGATCCGTTTTCGGGCCGAGCTCGTCGAGCGCCTCGATCCTGTCCTTAATCGCTACGCGAAGAAACCCCTGGGCTCGAAGGTTCTCGACGACCACCGCGTGCGTGACCTTTGCCGACAGCCTGAGGGGGAATCCCACGGCGAAGCGGGTCCCTGCGGGAAGCGACAGCACAATATCCGTTACCGAAGACACTGAATCCGGCCGCATCTCCCGTCCACATTTTGGACAGAATGTGCGCCCGATTCGCGCCCACATCAGGCGCAAGTAATCGTATATCTCGGTTGCCGTACCGACCGTGGAGCGCGACGTCTTGGTCGGGTTCTTCTGCTCGATCGCGACAGCGGGCGACAATCCGTCGATGGAATCGACGTCCGGTTTTTCCATTCGCTCGAGAAACTGCCGAGCGTACGACGAGAGGGACTCGACGTACCGTCGCTGACCCTCGGCGTATATGGTATCGAACGCCAGCGACGACTTCCCAGAACCCGACGGACCCGTGATGACGGTATAGCTGCGTCTCGGGATCTCCAGGTCGAATCCCTTGAGGTTATGCTGGCGCGCACCGCGAATTACGAGATGATCCTTCACCTCTAAAAGATAGCGGAGAGGGGGCGAAGAAATGCCGTAGACTGGCTATCGACGCGGATGCCGCGGCCTGGGCTCGAGCCTGGAAAACATGCCCGAGCCGGCCGCGACGTGGCGGCTCGCCGCGCTAGACCGTGGTCGTGCGGCCCCGCACACTCATCCGGTAGATCCACAGCAGGATCAGGGCTCCGATGACGGCCAGAACGAGGCTCCAGATGGAGAAGCCGGTTAGGCCGGCGCCGGTTACCATTCCGCCGATCCAGCCGCCGATGAACGCTCCGATTATGCCGATTATCATCGTGACGATGAGTCCACCGGGAGCGGCCCCCGGAGAGATGGCCTTGGCGATAGCTCCTGCGAGCAAGCCGAGTATGATCCAGGCAATGACGCTCATACAACCTCCGATAGAGTGGTCTGACGACATAAATGAGTATGGCAACCACCGTACCACAATCGCGCCCCGTTAGATTGAATTCCGCATGACCGCACCCGCCCTTTCGTATCACGAAGAGGAGGCGCTCGGAAAGGCTTACGACGGTCGTTTGATGCGACGGCTACTGGCCTTCGCTGCTCCTTACCGGGCGCTGATTGCCATCGCGCTCTTCTTTCTCCTCATCGAAGGCGCCCTGCAGCTCGTAGGGCCGTTTTTGACGCAACGCGTCATCGATGTCGCGATTCCCAAGCACGACATCCCATACATCCGCGTCGCTGTGCTGCTCTACTCCGCGTCACTGCTGATAGAGCTTGGGACTGAATACGGCCAGACCTGGTTTACCGCGCTGCTGGGTCAGAACGTCATGCGCGATCTGCGCTTGCGGCTCTTCAGCCACCTGCAGCGACTGCCAATCGCGTTCTTTGACAAGAATCCCGCGGGCAGGCTGATAACGCGCGTGACGTCTGACGTCGAAACGCTTAACGAGCTCTTTACGGCTGGCGTCGTGAGCGGAATGGGCGACCTGTTCACACTGCTCGCAATCAGCATCGCGATGCTCGTGACGGACTGGCGTCTCTCGCTCGCGGCGTTCGGCGTGATTCCGTTCGTCGTTCTCGTGTCGCACCTGTTCAGGAAGAAAGTGCGCGACGCGTATCGCCAGATTCGCACGCGGCTGGCCAGGATCAACGCATTTCTGCAGGAGCGCCTTGCCGGCATGCGCGTGGTACAGCTGTTCGGCCGCGAGGGCGACGAGGCTCGACGGTTCGACGAGCTGAACAAGCGCCACCTCGACGCGCATTTGCGCTCGATCACGATCTACGCACTGTACTTTCCGGCGATCGAGATCCTCACGTCGATCGCGCTCGCCAGTCTGATCGTGGCCGGTGCGTCGAGGGTGGAAGCCAACACACTTACTGTGGGCGTGGTCGCAGCGTTTCTGCAACTGGTCCGGCGTTTTTTCCAGCCGTTGCAGGACCTCTCCGACAAGTACAACACTCTCCAGACCGCAATGGCAAGCTCGGAGCGGATTTTCAACCTGCTGGACACCGATCCGTGGCTGGATCTTCCAGCCGGCCAGCACAAGGCTTACACGCTCCCCAAGTCGGTCCTGGTGGAATTTCAGAACGTCTGGTTTGCCTACGACCGGCCGCACTCGGCACCACGTGAGAACGTCGAGGCTGAGTGGGTGCTTCGCAATGTGAGCTTCGCGGCGAAACCAGGCCAGACTTTGGCGATCGTCGGGCATACCGGTGCAGGCAAGACGACGATCGTGAGTCTGCTGATGCGTTTCTACGATCCGCAGCGTGGGCGGATTCTCGTCAACGGGACCGACATCCGCGATATGCCCGTGGATGAACTTCGTGAGCTGATCGGCTACGTCCAGCAGGACATCTTTTTGTTTGCGGGCGATGTGAGGACAAACATCCGCCTTTCGGCCTCTCTCACGGACGAACAGGTCGAGGCCGCCGCAGTGCAGGTAGGTGCCGACCGCATCATCCGGCGGCTGGCCAACGGTTACGAGCAGGTTCTAGGCGAGCGGGGGGCATCGATCAGCGTGGGGGAGCGTCAGTTATTATCCTTCGCGAGGGCCGTCGCAGCCGATCCGGCGCTTCTGATCCTGGACGAGGCCACCAGCGCCGTCGACAGCGAGGTGGAGGCGGAGATTCAGGCCGCGCTCGGGGTCCTTCTGGCCGGCCGGACGACGATCGCGATCGCGCATCGCCTCAGTACCATAGTAGACGCGGACAGTATTATCGTAATGCACCACGGGGAAGTCGTGGAGCGCGGCACGCACGAACAACTTCTTGCAGTCGGTGGCCTGTACGCGCGCCTGTGGCGCTTGCAGATTTAGGATCACCCTTGAAACGATCACGCTTGTGAGCCTCTAGTGAGCCTCTAGTGCATTTTGCGGTTGCCGCCGGATCCGATGTGGGACGGGTGCGGAAAGGGAACGAGGACAGCTTCTTCGCGGACGCCAATGAGCATCGTGGCCTCTTTATGGTCGCCGATGGAATGGGCGGCCACGCGGCCGGCGAGGTCGCGAGCCAGATGGCCGTACAGGTCGTATCGGTGGATCTCGAGAAGCTGAACGATCTCGAGAGCGCCGACGCGCTGGAGATGGTATCGCTCGCGCTACGGCACGCCAATCGTGCGGTCTTCGAGCGCAGTGCCGCCGAACGGGACAAGATGGGAATGGGTAGCACCGCGTCGGTGCTCGTGCTCGCCGATGAGCGGTTCATCATCGGTCACCTCGGAGATTCGCGCATCTACCTGTTCCGTGACGGCGAGCTACGCCAGGTCACGCACGACCATTCAGTCGTGCAGGAACAGATCGACGCCGGTCTCATTACGCGAGAGGCCGCCAAGAACCACAAGCAGAGCAACGTAATAACACGCTGCGTTGGAATGGGCTGGGACGTGGAACCCGACATAACCGACGGCGACGTGCGGCAGGGGGACGTGTTTCTGCTCGCGAGCGATGGGCTCACGGGAATGGTCGACGACTGGCGCCTGCACCAGCTCCTGGCGTCCCGCGCCACACCCGATCGCATGGTCGACGCGATGATATCGGAGGCAAACGCTCGCGGCGGGGTAGACAACATCACGGCGATCGTCGTACGGGTGCACTCGTCATCCGCGATGTCCACCGGCACCCACGCGACACCCAACCCTGGGGCCGGTTCAGTTGGTTGAGGGAGATTTAGAACAGTCGTTCGAACTCAGTGAAGACGTTGGCTACCTGGCCCGGCTATACCTCGGCAACATCTTGTATTCGCTCGAGTTGGCCTCACTATCGCTGGAAGAACAGGGCAAGACAGCCGACGCGGGCTTTTACCGCGGAATTGCACGGAAGCTCGCTGAGGCGCACGGTGCATCCAGAGGGTCGGGCACACCTGGCGATGCGACCGAGCAACACAACGGAGGAGCATGATGGCGACAGTGACGCTGCCCGAGACCGAAGTGGCGACGGGCGACACGTTCCCGATAAACGGGACTGACTACATCGAGTTCTACGTGGGGAACGCCAGGCAGGCGGCCCACTATTACGTCAGCGCATTTGGCTTTCGCGTCGTTGCCTATCGTGGGCCCGAGACGGGTGTCAGGGACAGGGCGAGCTACCTGCTCATGCAGGACAAGATCCGCTTTGTGCTTACGACTGCGATCCGCCCCGATCTGAGCGAGGAGGCGAAGAAGATCTCCGATCACGTCTACGAGCACGGAGATGGCGTGCGCGATCTCGCCCTCTGGGTGGACGACGCACGCGACGCTTATGCGAAGGCCATCGCGCGAGGAGCGGAGTCTGTTCATCCCCCCCGCGTCATGCGCGACGACGACGGTGAGATCGTGATCGCGGCGATAAAGACTTACGGTGCGACCATTCATTCGCTCGTTGAGCGCAGGAACTATCGCGGTCTCTTCATGCCGGGCTACCGCTCGGTGAAGACGGAGTACGACCCGGGTGCGGTGGGGCTCAAGTACGTCGATCACTGCGTCGGCAACGTCGAGCTGGGCAAGATGAACGTCTGGGTCGACTTCTACGCTTCAGTGATGGGCTTCAGAAACCTGTTGACCTTTGACGACAAGACAATCAGCACCGAGTATTCGTCGCTGATGTCCAAGGTGATGGCCAACGGCAACGACCGGATCAAGTTCCCGATCAACGAGCCGGCCAAGGGAAAGAAGAAGTCGCAGATCGACGAGTACCTGGAGTTCTACAAGGGACCGGGCGTACAGCACATGGCTCTCGCCACGGACGACATCATTGCCAGCGTTCACAAGCTGCGCGATCGTGGAGTGGAGTTTCTGAGCGGTGTACCGGGCGCATATTACTCCGAGCTCCAGAATCGGGTCGGCAAGATCGACGAGCCGGTTGCCGAACTTGAGAAGCTTGGCATTCTGGTGGACCGCGATCCGGACGGCTATCTGCTGCAGATCTTCACCAAGCCGGTGGAAGATCGTCCGACGGTGTTCTATGAGATCATCCAGCGGAAGGGTGCCAAGAGCTTCGGCGCTGGCAACTTCAAGGCCTTGTTCGAGGCGATCGAGCGGGAGCAGGAGTTACGCGGCAACACGTAGAATGTTACGGTATCGTCATTCCCGCGGAAGCGGGAATCCATGCTGTCTCGGAGTAGTATGACACACGAGAGCACTCGGCAGCAAATGGGTCCCCACCTTGCGGCGAGGACGACGGGGCGCAGCAGCAAACAGTTCTAACGGAGTTGAAGCAATGCCTATCTACCACACGCTTGGTCAGATCCCGAGAAAGCGACACATTGCATTTCGGAAGCCCGGAGGCGGCCTGTACGCTGAAGAGCTCATGGGACACGAGGGCTTCACGGGAACTTCATCACTGCTTTATCACACGTATCCGCCGACCACAGTCAAGTCGGTCAGACGAGTGAAGGAGATGAAGTTCGAGGAAGATAAGGATGTGACGCTACGGCACAGACACTTTCTCACGTCTCGCATCGGCAAGATGAAGAAAGGCGGCAGCCCGACAATGGACCGCATCCCGCTGCTGTTCAATCAAGACGTCGCGATGCTTTACGTCGAGCCTACTGTGGATGACGAACACTTCTACAGGAATGCGCAGGCGGATGAGATTGTGTACGTGAGCAAGGGGAAGGGTGTGCTCGAGTCCGTGTTCGGAGAGCTGCCATTCGGCGAGGGTGACTATCTCATCATCCATCGTGGAATCATGCACAAGTACCGCTTCGACAAGTCGGCTGAGCAGGCCAAGTTGCTGATCATGGAAGGCCGTGGTCACGTCCGGTGGCCCAAGCGCTATCGCAACGAGTTTGGCCAGCTTGTTGAAGGCGCACCGTATTCCGAGCGCGACATTCGCCGACCGGTGTTCGTAGCACCGCACGACGAGATGGGCGATTTCAAGATCTTCGTAAAGCAGTATGACGGAATCAACGAGCTCGTGCTCGACCACCATCCATTCGACGTCGTGGGCTGGGACGGATATTTCTATCCATGGGCGTTCAACATCATGGACTTCGAGCCCATAGTCGGCCGCGTGCACCAACCGCCGCCGGTGCACCAGACATTCCAGGGCGACGGGTTCGTGGTATGCTCATTCTGCCCGCGCCCGTATGACTTCCATCCGGAAGCGATTCCGGCACCATACAACCACTCGAACGTCGACTCGGACGAGGTCCTTTACTACGCATCGAGTGAGTTCATGTCGCGGAAGGGAATCGAGTTCGGATCGATCACGCATCACCCTGACGGTTTGCCGCATGGTCCGCATCCAGGTCGCGCCGAGGCGTCGATCGGCGCCAAGTTCACGGACGAGCTGGCTGTGATGATGGACACGTTCCGTCCACTCAAGGTGGCGAAGCAGGCGCTCGACATCGAAGACCCGGCGTACTTCAAGTCATGGGTCTCGGCGCAGCACGAACAGGGACAGGAGCAGCTCGGCTTCTCGCCGCCAACTTCGTGATTCAGGCCGCCGGCGCAGGCGCTGGAGCGCGTGCGCTGATCGCCGCGCGGCACGCTTAGTCACAACCGCACCGCATGGAGCCCATCTGGCGGCCGTCACCTGAACAGGTGCACGATGCGAATCTGACAAAGTTCGTCGGATCACTTCGCGCGCGCGGGGAGATTGCGGGTGTCAAGGAAGGAGTCCAACTGCCGTACGGTGTGTTGCACGAATGGTCCGTTCGCAATCGCGAGAAATTCTGGCGCGCGACGGCGGAATTCTGCGGATTGATCGCAGATGGGTTCGAGTCGAGCGTCTGCATCGGTCTCGACCGTATGGCGCCCCCGGACGACGTACTCGGCCCCAAGTGGTTCGACGGAACCAGGTTGAACTTCGCCGAGAATTTGCTGCGCTACCGTGACGATCGGCCGGCAATTGTCTCGTGGAATGCGAAGGGACCGCAGCAGAAGCTGAGTTTCGCCGAGCTCGGCGGAGAGGTTAGCAGGATAGCGACTGCGTTGCGAGACATGGGCGTTGGAGTTGGTGATCGCGTTGCTGGCTTTCTGCCCAACATCCCCGAAACGATCATAGCGATGCTCGCGACGACAACGCTCGGTGCAGTATGGAGCTCGTGCTCGCCGGATTTTGGCGTACAGGGCGTGCTCGACCGATTCGGCCAGATCGAGCCGAAGGTGTTCATCTGCGCGGACGGTTACTACTACGCGGACAAGGAAATCGACTGCCGCTCGCGCATCGCTGAGATTGTCGGGCGCATTCCATCGATCACGCATACGATCGTCGTTCCCTACCTCAACGATCACGCTGATATTACCGGCATTCCGCATTCGGTACGCTGGGACTCGCTCCGCCGAATTGGCCCCGGACCCGAATTCGTGCGGCTGCCTTTTGATCATCCCGTGTACGTGATGTATTCATCCGGCACTACTGGCCTGCCAAAGTGCATGGTACACGGCGCCGGCGGAACGCTCCTGCAGCATCTGAAAGAGCTGGTGCTCCACACCGATCTGACGCGCGATGACAGGCTGTTCTACTTCACTACATGCGGCTGGATGATGTGGAACTGGATGGTCAGCTCACTAGCTGTAGGCGCAACTGT
>JBDTIP010000227.1:0-3719 GCA_039936295.1 Gemmatimonadaceae bacterium | reverse complement strand
TACCCATACCATAATGCTCGATCAGCTCCTCGGGCGTTCCCGACTGTCCGAATTGATCCTGCACACCGATGAATCGCATCGGCACTGGATGGTGCACAGCCAGACACTCCGCCACGGCAGATCCCATCCCGGCGGCGACCTGATGCTCTTCCACCGTCACTATCCGGCCCGTACGAGTCGCCAACGCAACGACGGCCGCCTCGTCGAGCGGCTTGATTGTGGCGAGGTTCATCACCTCGACTTCGACGCCGGTCTCGCTCAACTGTCTTGCCGCTACCAGCGCCTTGTGCACCAGAGCACCCGTTGCGATGATACCGACGGTTGGCGCTTTAGACCGCCAGACTATCTGCGCCTCACCAATGCGAAATGGCGTGTCGTCCGTCGTAATGATGGGCGTCGCGTTGCGCGCCAATCGCAAATACACGGGCGTGCCGGTAGACGCGGCAGCGACGGTCGCCTTTCGAGCTTCGATCGCGTCGCACGGACAGATCACCATCATGCGCGGGATTACTCGCGTAATTGCGATGTCTTCGATTGCCTGATGCGTACCGCCGTCCGGTCCGACCGACACGCCTGCGTGTGAGCCAGCGACCTTCACGGGTTGGTTGTTGTAGCAGATCGTCGTACGTATTTGCTCCCAGTTCCGACCCGGACTGAACATCGCGTAGGAAGTGATGAACGGGATCTTGCCTTTCGCGGCCATGCCGCTGGCGACCGCCGCCATATTCTGCTCGGCGACACCAATTTCGACGAACCGCTCGGGAAATTTCTTCTTGAAGCCTTCAGCGTGCGCGCTCTCGGTGAGATCGCCGGAGAGCACGACGACACGCGCGTCCGCATCGCCTGCGATGACAAGCCCGTGGCCGAATCCTTCACGAATCGCGACCTTCTGGACGTCCGCATCGAACATCTTTTCATTCAACCGAAGTTCGGCGTTCAGCGCCGGATGTGCGCTCGCGGTCATGATTCTGCTCGGCTGTGAATCTCTTCGCCCAATGCCCGCAGCTCGGCGAGTGCCATCTCCGCTTGCTGCTGGTTGGGCGGGTTTCCGTGCCAGCGATAATCACTCTCGAACTCGACGACTCCCTTGCCCGGAATCGTGTGCGCGATGATGACCGTCGGTTTGTCGTAAATGGTCTTCGCCTTGTGGAATGCGGCGGCGATCTCTTCCATGTTGTGTCCGTCGATCTCCAGCACGTGCCAGTTGAACGCCTTCCACTTTTTTGCGAGCGGCTCGAGTGGCATCACGTCTTCCGTCAACCCGTCGATCTGAATGTTGTTGCGGTCGATGACCGCGACGAGGTTGTTCAACGCAAGCTTACCTCCAAGCATGGCCGCTTCCCAGCTCTCGCCTTCGTCGAGCTCGGCGTCCGACATGAGACAGTAGATGCGACGCGCACCGGATTTACCGTCCATCTTGTCGGCGATGGCCATACCCACGGCCTGGGACAGTCCTTCGCCAAGTGGGCCGGAACTCGACTCCAACGACGGCAGAAATTCGCGGTGGGGATGCCCCTGCAAGGGCGATCCAAACTTCCGAAGGGTCATCAACGACTCCTTCGGGAAGTAGCCGGCGTACGCCATCGCCGCGTAGAGCACCGGGCAGATGTGCCCATTGGACAGGAGCACTCGATCGCGATCATCCCATTTCGGGTTCCTGGGATCGTGGCGAAGGGTGTGGAAATAGAGCACCGTAAAGACATCGGCCATGCCGAGCGGACCCGCTGTATGTCCGGATCCGGCCGCGACGAGCATCTCGATTATCGACTTGCGGATGTCGTTGGCGGTCTCTTCGAGTGTGATGGTTTGTTTTTCGCTGAGAAGCATGAGGTCACCTTGAAAACGCGCGGCGAATTACACTGCGAGAGCCATGCCCGGAGCCAATAAAGTGCGGGTGTCGACCAGGAGGTACCCTACCCTGCGATGACTGGAGGCTTGGGGCTTCCATCGCTGTCGGATTCGCGGCGACTCGCCGCGAGTCGCCGTGTCAGGCGCAACTCAAAAAGAACGCTGCGATGTCCTGGGCCAATAATTCCGGCGCTTCGAGTGCCGCAAAATGACCGCCGCGCGGCAAGTCTGTCCAGCGCACGACATTATAGCCTCGCTCGACCCACGATCGCGATGGTCTGGAGATCTCGAATGGGAATCGCGCAAACGCTGTCGGCACCGACACGATCTCTCCCGAATCAACCTTTAGCGGCGTCGCGCTGGATTCCAGGTACACGCGCACCGACGATGAAATGGTGTTCGTCAGCCAGTAAATCATCACATTCGAAAGCACCCTATCGAGCGGGATCGGCGTCGCGGGATCGGACCATTCGCGAAACTTCTCCGCGATCCATATCGCGAGGCCTGCCGGAGAGTCGCTCAAGCCGTACGCCAGCGTGAGCGGCCTGGTGCTCTGCAGGTGAGCATAACCGCCATTCTTTCCATACCAATCAGACACGCTCGCGAGAAATTCCATTTCCTCGTGACTGTGTTCCGATGTCCGCGATGGTGTATAGGAGCCTGGCAGATAGTTGAGGTGCAGTCCAATCATCCCGTCGGAATGGTGGCGCGCCATCCACGTTGCGACACCGGCGCCGACGTCCCCGCCATGTACACCGAACCGTTGATATCCGAGAGTGGTCATCAACGACGCGAATACAGTTGCCATGTGCATGTTCGACATTCCCGGCGATGACGCCGCACCTGAGAAGCCGAAACCTGGAAGCGACGGAACAACAAGATCAAATCTGTCGCGTAGCCGATCAATGATACCAAGGAACTCGATGAAAGACCCGGGCCATCCGTGCAACAACAGCAGCGGTATCGCATTGCTGTTGCCTGACGTTACATGAACGAAGTGAACAGGCAAATCGCCAACGGTACAAATGTACTGGGGATACTGATTCAGCCGCGTACGTTGCGCGTCCCAGTCGAACGAATCCGACCAGTACCGTACGACACGCTGGGCGTCCGCCAGCGCGAACCCACCCGAGTCACCTATTCCCGACGGCCATCGCGTATGCAGCAATCTCTCACGAAGTGCCTCGACGTCGGCAAGTGTGGTATCTATGACGAACGGTTCCATCGGTGATTGAATGGTGTTGCGGGTTGGCGGTTGAGTGGACACATGGGCAAGCTACGCGCGCTTGCTGGTCAAAGTCCATGGCACGGTCACCGACACCATCTGACCGTTCAGCTCTGACCGCCGCTGCGCCGCAGTATCGCCTCCGCAGCCGCGATGGTCTGTCTCAGCACTTCCGGCGCGATAGCGAAATCGTCCGAATCTCCATGGTTATACTGGCCGTTGGGATATGCGCCGAGGATCGAGAAGTAACTCATGCCCGCAGAGTCAGCGGCTGTATAGTAGTACGGCTCGATATGCCCGGGCGGAGTGAGTTCTATCAGGACGGATCCGGGATGACAGAACATCACATCGGTGAGCGCCGCTCCGTGGGGACCGATAATGATCTCCGCTTGAGGAAGGAGGTCGCGGATCGCCGTGTCGCTGGGCACGATCGTCTCGAATCCGGCCGCTTCCAGCACTGGAGCGAGCGCGTCTTCATCGATCAGCGTACGCTTTGATCCACGCCTGCTGAGATAGAGTCGCCTGCCCTGCTGCGGAATTTGCGGCGACCTGGAACGCCAGAACTCGCCGACCCATGGCGGGCTATTGCACCGTACGCCCGGGAAGGAAGGCGCGATCAACTCCTCACACTCCACAACTGAAAAGG
>JBDTIP010000226.1:0-2965 GCA_039936295.1 Gemmatimonadaceae bacterium | reverse complement strand
ACGCTTCCGGCGAGATTCCGAATTCGAAGCCAGCTTCCGCTCGGTACCGAGCCAGTCCACGAAAAGGTCGCGGATGTGTCCGCCATGGTAGAGATGTGGCTGACCGGTTGCAGATGGCCGGAAAGACCGGTCAACAAAGTTCCTGAGGCGACAACAATCGCGGCTATGATCACGTATATGCTCCAGTGGTGGGCGAGCCCAGCTCGTCGTAAGCTTAGATGCATTCGGGCGCGTGATGGTTTCAATGGAACCCGAGGTTCCATCGCCTTAACGCGAGATCGGTCACGATCGTCCAATTGGTGTGACAAAACGGTGGCCAGCGCTCATCCAGCCAATATGACGCGACAGAATGGCAGCCATAGCACCTTTGTAATTTCAGCTAAGTATTTGTCGTGTAATAGGTTAGCTGATTTGTAAATGGACAGGCAACTCGGCACGACCGGTGCTTGTCTAATATGAGAGCGAGGCACCTGTCCGGGGGGACTTCGCACGGGTCGGCCAACCCCGACCTTGCCCCGTTGAACAGTTGTTCCAAAAAAAGGGGGATTTCATGGCCACAGTTGCTCGTAAAACCATACCAGCACTCGCCCGTGTAGAGCTCGTCGGATCTACGGTCCGGGAGCGCCTTCGCACGGCTGAAGATTCTGAAGTCGTTTCGGCGTTCCTGAGCGGTGAGGAGCGTGCGTTTTCGGAGCTCGTGGAACGCTATCAGACGCGTCTCCTGAACTTCATCTATCGGACGATCGGCGATCGGGAGAAAGCCGAAGACCTGGTTCAGGAAGTTTTCATCCGGGTGTACCGTCACCTTCACCGGTTCGACCGGTCCAAGAAGTTCTCGACCTGGGTTTATACGATCGCCTCGAACCTCGCCAAGAACGAGCTTCGCAATCGCTCGCGGAACCCGTTGGTGTTGTTCCAGACGATCACCAAGAACTGGCAGGATGAGGAGCGTCCACTCCAGTTCGAGGATACAGGCAACCGGCCAGACGACCTTTTCCGCAAGCGGGACATCCGGGAGAAAGTCGAGGAGGCCGTAGGTCAACTTCCCGAGCACCATCGGAATGTCTTCGTACTCCGCGAACTCGAGGGCAAGTCGTACGAAGAGATCGCTGAGATCACGCACACCAACCTAGGTACGGTCAAGTCGCGCCTGAACAGGGCGCGGAACAGCTTCGCCGAGATAATCGGGCCCTGGCTGGGCTGAGCTGGGCTCAGAGCGGCCGACATTTACTGTCGCAGCTGCCGCAGCTGCCGCAGCTGCCGCGACTCGCGTCCGATCTTTCGTCTGGCAGTCGTCGGAATCGGGAACTATTATAGGTCCCGTCCGGTATTCTTATTCGATGCGCTGTTCAGAGTTCAGAGATCTTCACTGTTCCTTTGTGGACGACACCCTCGCCGGGGTGGAGCTGGTGCGGATGCAGCGCCACATCGCCGAGTGCGCCGAATGCGCCCAGCTTGACATCGACGTGCGGCGCTCGATCATGCTGGTCCACAGCCTCCCCACAATTGAACCATCGGCGGATTTTTCGTTCAGGCTGGACGAACGCCTGCGGGATTGCCGTCTCCACCAAGCCAGCGGGTCCAACGGCAGGTTTCGGATTGTGGCGGCGTTTGGCGCCATCGCCTCATTGATAATGATGGGCTACGTGGCGGAAACGATGCGGGTAGCCGATCAGAAGCAACCTGATATCGTGATGCCGCCTGCGGTCGCGGTGGCCGCTCCGCCAGATACGACGCCAGCTCCTTCGATAGTTGCCTCGGTTTCGACAGGGATGCCCATCTGGCCAGCCGCGTTGCTCGTTGAGCAGAGTGGTCTCCAGACGGTGAGCTACACGCAAGCTCGATAGTCGCCGCTCGGCGAAATTAGATTTTGGGCATGGCAACAGACGCTGCCCTCAAGACGCTCCGCGATGCCGTGAAAAGACGGCAATTCGACGGGGCGTATTACGTTTACGGCGACGACGAGTATCAAAAAAACGACGCCGTCCGACAGCTCGTGGCGGCGGCAGTCGATCCGGCAACGCGCGACTTCAACCTCGACACACGTCGCGCCGCCGATCTCGACTCCGAGTCTCTGGGCTCATTGCTCGGCACTCCCCCAATGATGGCCGAGCGGAGAGTGACAATAATCCGGGAGATTGGCGGGCTGAAGAAGGATGCGCGCGCAACTCTGGACCGATATCTCAAGCATCCGTCGCACGACAGCACAGTGATACTCGTCGCCGTCCCTGGCGCGAAGACCGACAAGGCGTTGCAGATGTCGACGACACCACTGGAGTTCAACCCGCTCGACGGAAGCCGCGTATCGCGCTGGATTCTGCACCATGCAAAATCGACGAATGGCACCGAGATCAGCGAAGACGCCGCCAATCTCCTTCAGGAAGCGGTTGGCAACGATCTGTATCAACTGGCGGCGGAGCTGGACAAACTGGCGAGCTACACCAACGGTGGCGCTATTACCGAGGAGTCGGTAAGCGCAGTGGTCGGCGTTCGCCGTGGTGAGACATTGGCAGATTTCCTGGACAAGGTGATCGAGCGTGAAGCGACGGGCGCACTCGATTTGATTCCGCACGTGCTGGCGCAGCCAAAGACCAGTGGTGTGAGTATGGTCATGGCGCTATCGACGCAGACGTTGGCGCTCGCGTGGGGTCACGCGCGTCTGGATTCGGGACTACCGCAGAGCCGGCTCGAAGGCGAGTATTTCCAGCTACTCAAGTCGACCGGCGCCTATCCCGCGCGTCCGTGGGGTGGCGCAGCGCGCGCATGGGCACTTGGAGCCCATGACTGGACAATCGCCGAGTGCGACAGGGCATTGGCTGCGCTCCTGTCGGCGGACGTTGCTCTGAAGGAGACGCGCGTATCTTCCGAGAGCCAGATCCTTGCGACGGCGGTCCTCGCCATCTGTTCAGTACCGCTGCGCCGCCGCGCGGCCTGATGCGACAGTATCAGGACATCAAGGCAGCAT
>JBDTIP010000225.1:0-4911 GCA_039936295.1 Gemmatimonadaceae bacterium | reverse complement strand
GCTGCGTGAACAGCATGCACGACTCGTTCACGCCGATCGGCGGCATGGTGCCGATGGTGAACATGCAGCTCGGCGAAGTGATTTTTGGTGGCGTCGGAGCAGGCCTTTACGGAATGCTGATGATGGTAATACTGACCGTCTTCATCGCCGGACTCATGGTCGGTCGTACTCCGGAATACCTGGGCAAGAAAATTCAGAGCCGCGAGATACGCATGGCGATGCTCTACATCCTTGTCTTCCCCGCCTCGATCCTGCTCTTCTCCGCCGCCGCTGCTGTACTTCCGGCGGGTCTCAAGGGCCTGAACAACGCCGGGCCGCACGGACTTTCGGAAATACTCTACGCCTTCACGTCGACCACGGCGAACAACGGAAGCGCGTTCGCTGGTCTCACTGGTTCGACCTACTACTACAACACGGCGCTCGGTCTTGCGGCACTGATCGGTCGCTTTGCGATGCAGGTCCCGATGATCGCGCTGGCGGGATTTCTCGCGGAGCGAAAGCTCGTCGCTGAATCGTCGGGAACATTCCCTGTCACTACACCCCTGTTCGTCGGGCTTCTGATCGGTGTGATTCTCATCGTCGGTGCTCTGACCTTCTTTCCAGCACTCGCGCTCGGTCCCGTTGTCGAGCACGTACTGATGGGCGCCGGGAGGCTCTTCTAATGGCAACGCAAAAAAGACCTCTGTTCGATCCGCCCATCGTACGGCGTGCGCTCCGCGACTCTTTCGTCAAGCTCGCGCCGCGCCACATGATCAGGAACCCGGTCATGTTCGTCGTGGCGGTCGGCAGTGTTCTCACAACTATATCGCTCTTTCGCGACGTGGCGCTCGGCCGCGGCGACATTGGATTCACACTGCAGATCACCATCTGGCTCTGGTTCACGGTACTCTTCGCGAACTTCGCCGAAGCGATGGCGGAAGGGCGTGGCAAGGCCCAGGCCGACACACTCCGGAAGTCGCGCACGCAGACCAGCGCCAGGAAGCTCGCGAGCCTCGCGAACCGGCACGCGAACCAGCCTGTCGCCTCGAGTGAATTGCGGAAGGGAGATCTCGTTCTCTGCGAGCCAGGCGATGTGATTCCCGGCGACGGCGAGGTGGTGGAAGGAGTGGCATCCGTCGACGAGTCCGCGATTACCGGTGAGTCCGCACCCGTGATACGAGAGTCGGGTGGTGACAGATCCGCGGTAACGGGCGGAACGAAAGTGCTGTCGGACTATCTGGTGATCCGCGTAACAGCGAACCCCGGCGAGACATTCCTGGACCGCATGATCGCACTCGTCGAAGGCGCATCGCGACAAAAGACGCCGAACGAGATTGCCCTGACAATTCTTCTATCGGGACTGACGATAATTTTTCTGCTCGCCGTGGTAACGCTGCAGCCATTCGCCATCTATAGCGGAGGCCCTGTCGCTATACCCGTCCTGATCGCATTGCTGGTGTGTCTCATCCCTACGACGATTGGCGGCCTCCTTTCGGCGATTGGTATCGCTGGAATGGATCGCATGATTCAACAGAACGTCATAGCGATGTCTGGCCGCGCGGTGGAGGCCGCCGGTGATGTCAACACGTTGTTGCTGGACAAGACCGGCACGATCACGCTGGGCAACAGGCAGGCGGTGGAGTTCTTCCCAGTACCCGGCGTTACCGTCGAGCAGCTGGCTGACCGTTCTCAGCTTGCCTCGCTTCCCGATGAGACCCCGGAAGGTCGTAGCATCGTCGTGCTTGCGAAGGATCGTTTCAACTTTCGTGCGCGGGAGCTTGGCGCAGGCGAGTCGCACGGTCAGATGGAATTCATCCCGTTCTCGGCGTCAACGCGTATGAGCGGGGTGAATGTCGACGGAATTGAGCTGCGAAAGGGTGCTGGAGACTCGGTCGCGCGATGGGTCCGCGATAACGGCGGAACGGTGCCGAAGGCTATCGATGAGATCGTCGAGCGCATCGCACGCGAAGGCGGGACGCCACTCGTTGTCGCCGAGCGTGGCAACGGAGCAACGCAGGTTCTCGGTGCGATCCATCTCAAGGACATCGTGAAGGGTGGAATGAAGGAGCGCTTCGACAGGCTTCGCGCGATGGGGATTCGCACGGTGATGATCACCGGGGACAATCCACTGACAGCGGCGTCGATCGCGCGCGAGGCTGGCGTCGATGACTTCCTCGCCGAGGCCAAGCCAGAAGACAAGATGGCGTTGATTCGCCGCGAGCAGGCGGGCGGCAAGCTGGTGGCGATGACTGGCGACGGCACCAACGACGCACCTGCACTCGCGCAGGCGGACGTCGGTGTCGCGATGAACACCGGGACGCAGGCCGCCAAGGAAGCCGGAAACATGATCGACCTGGATTCCAATCCCACCAAGCTCATCGAAGTGGTGGAGATCGGTAAGCAGCTCCTGATGACGCGCGGCTCGCTCACCACGTTCTCAATAGCGAACGATGTCGCCAAGTACTTCGCCATCATTCCGGCGATGTTCCTCGTGACGTATCCGGCCCTCCAGGCATTCAACATCATGCGCCTTCACTCGCCGCAGTCGGCGATCCTGAGCGCAGTGATATTCAACGCACTCATCATTGTTGCACTGATACCGCTTGCGCTCCGCGGGGTGAAGTACCGTCCCGCGGCGGCATCGATAATCCTTCGTCGCAACCTGCTCATCTACGGCCTCGGGGGCATCATCGTGCCGTTCATCGGCATCAAGCTGATCGACATGCTACTCGTCGTCACACGCCTTGTATAAGAGGACCAGAACATGACACCAATGTTTCGCAAGCAGGTTCGCCCCGCGATCGTCGCGACATTTGCGCTGATGATAGTAACGGGCCTCATATATCCCGGCATCGTGACCGCGATCGCGCAGCTCATCTTTCCGCGCCAGGCTAACGGCTCACTCATTACGAGTGCTAATGGCCAAGTAGTCGGGAGCGATCTGATCGGCCAGAGCTTCGCTCGCGCGGAGTACTTCCACGCGCGCCCCTCCGCCGCCGGCAATGGTTACGACGACACACTCTCCGGCGGTACGAACAAGGGACCGACAGACAGAAAACTCGCCGACACCCTCATTACCCAGGCCGTGGATAGTGCGGCGAAGCTGGATGGCGCCGTCAAGGGCAACATCCCTTCGGATCTCGTCACATCCTCGGGGTCAGGGGTTGATCCACACATCTCACCCGCGTCCGCAGAGCTTCAAGTCGCACGCGTAGCGCGCGCGCGAAGCGCGAGCCCTGAGGCGATTCGGGCGATGGTGCTGCAACATACGGAGCGGCGGCAGCTAGGCTTCCTTGGCGAGCCCCGCGTAAATGTACTCTTTCTCAACATGGCGCTCGACTCTGTTTTTCCAGGTAAGCGCGCCACCATCACCAGCTCACATAATAGTGTGAGCAGAGGTATATAGTGACCAGAATATTTCGCGCGTGCGTAGTTGCCATTCTTGTTCCCCTGCTGACTGCTGGGAAGCAGGCGATGGCGCAGTCGACCGACACGACAGCGCAGCACTCAGCCCCAGATAGTACAAAGACTGTAACGCCGGACACGTCCGTGAAGACAAGCTTCGGTGCATTCGTCGATGGCTACTACGCGTACGACTTTGATCGTCCGACGAACTTCGACCGGTCGTACACCACGCAACCTGCACGGCATAACGAGTTCAACATCAACCTCGCGTTCGTAGAGGCCAGGGTGGATGCCCCTAGGATTCATGGCCGATTGGCGCTGCAGGCTGGCACGTCGGTGCAGGCGAACTACGCGGGAGAGCCTACCAACGGTACCGTGAGCGGCCCGTCTCTGAGCCGATTCATACAGGAGGCGTTTGCGGGTTACAAGGTCGCGGACAATCTCTGGATTGACGGCGGAATATTTTTCTCGCATATCGGAAACGAGAGCTTCATCTCGCGCGACAACTGGAACTATAGCCGGTCGCTTGTTGCCGAGTACACGCCATACTACGAATCCGGTGTCCGGGCAGTGTGGCAGGCGACGCCCAAGCTGACGTCCACGTTTGTTGTGGTCAACGGATGGCAAAACATCTCGGAGACCAACTCGGACAAAGCAGTCGGAGTCAGACTCGACTACGCTGCCAACTCACGCGTCACTCTATCGTACGACAATTTCGTCGGCAATGAGCAGCCGGATTCGCTTCCGTCTCGGCTACGCATATTTAACGAGGTGATAGCGAAGGTGCAGGTTACCGATGCGCTTGGTCTCGCCGCGACTTGCGACTATGGAATCCAGAAGCGAGGCTCGGGTGCCGGCGACGACTCGTGGCACGGTGCCGTTCTCATTGGACGTTACCAGGTAACACCGGCTGTCGCAGTAAACGGCAGGGTGGAGTACTTCGGAGATCCGGGACAGGTTCTGATCACAGTTCCCGCGGCTGCGGCCTCATTCCGCAGCGCAGGCGCATCGATCGGCATCGATGTTTCGCCGCAGCCTCGCTTGATGTGGCGCACAGAGCTGCGCGGATTCAGCGGACCGGGCCCAATGTTCCCAGATCCGGCCACGAGCCTGAGTTCTCTTTCCAAGCGAGATGGCTTCGTAGTTACATCGGTGGGGATGACCTTCTGATGGGCGGCACGGACGAGCGGCACGACTCACCGGTCCCCCGCCCCGCGGGTGGACCGGACTTCCTGCAACTTGTCCGTCAGCACACACGAGGCCGTCTCAAGGTGTACATCGGTTCAGCAGCCGGAGTCGGCAAGACTTACCGCATGCTGGTCGAAGCGCACGAGCTTAAGCGTCGCGGCGTTGACGCGGCGGTGGGCTTTGTCGAGACGCATGGCCGAGCCGATACGGACGCGCAGATTCGCGACATCGAGGTCGTTCCGCGCCGGCAGGTTGTCTATCGCGGCGTGACGCTGGAGGACATGGATGTCGACGCCATCATTGCGCGCCATCCGGAAGTGGTGATTGTCGATGAGTTGG
>JBDTIP010000224.1:0-3245 GCA_039936295.1 Gemmatimonadaceae bacterium | reverse complement strand
GAACGAGATCACGATTCCGGCGGCCGACATATCCGTGGAGTTGGCAGACGCACTCGTGAAGGGAAGCGGTCGCACTCTCACCGAGCTGGCCAAGGCCGCGGAGGATGCACCGCACGGTTTGGGCGTCATCGCGCTCAAGGACGTGCGCGCAAGCCTTACAACTGCGGTTGAACGTCACGTCACGCCTGGTCGCAACATTCTGGCGATGATTCAGGGTTCCGACTCCACACTCCGCAACGAAGTCGTGATCGTCAGCGGCCACTACGATCACGAAGGCGCGGACAGCGTTGAGATATTCCACGGTGCCGATGACAACGGCTCCGGAGCGGTTGGCGTCATGGCCATCGCCAAGGCGTACGCGAGCGCGGCGAAACAGGGCCATCTACCTCGCCGCACTGTCCTCTTCGCGGCATGGGACGCTGAGGAGCGTCCCGAGCTGGGATCGTGGTTCTACACGCTGCATCCGCGTTTCCCCCTGAAGAGCACGGTTGCCGTCCTTAACATGGACATGATTGGCCGCAACGAAGAGATACCGGAGAACGGCGGTGCCCGTTTCCGGGGCCTTACACCGCAGACTGCAGCATCCAACGCCAATGCAATGAACATCGTCGGATCCAGTCGCTCGCCTGACCTGGCAGCTGACATCAAGGCCGCCGACAAACCGTTCGGACTCACGATTCACTTTCGCTACGACAACAACGAGTCGAACCTGCTACGCCGAAGCGATCAGTGGCCGTTCCTCAACAACGACGTGCCCGCGGTTTGGTTCTTCACCGGACTACACCCGGATTACCATAGACCCAGTGATGTCGCCGACAAGCTCAACTACGAAAAGATGACGCGCATCCTGAAGCTGCTACACGCGGTGAGCTGGAACCTGGCCAACGCGAATGGGCGGCCGGCTATCGAGCCAATGGGCAGTCGGCCGCGGATGTGAGCGACGCGATCGATCTACTCGTTCGGTCGCAAGTGATCGCATGGAGCAGCAGCGCACGATCGATCAACTACAGGTGAACCTGCGCCGACCCTCACTTCTAACGCATCCTTAAATAGGCGGCGTTAACCATGGCTCGAGTACCTGCTCCGCCAGTGCCGGCCAATCCCGGTTGGCCGCCGGATTCGCCGGACTCGGATGCGGCAGATAACGCACGTCCGCATCTGCACCGAGCACTGCCATGGCTCGCCGCTCGGCGTAGCGCCCGATACCCACTACGGCAACTGGCGCTAGCGCGCGCACTGCGCCTACTAGCGCACGATCGCACACCGCTGTTAGCGCTTTGGTCTCGCGCCGGTTCAAGTGCTCCGGCGTGAGATTGTGTCCGTCCGCGATGAACAGCAGCGGGCAGTAATTCCAGACGAAGAAGCGCGAAAAGAACTCCGTCGGCGAACCGAGACTCTTCTCAGCCCAACGCCACAGTCGCGAGCCGCTGCCTTCGTTACGGTGACTCGCCATGCCGAGAATCGGGTACTTGGGATGCTGCTCCGGCAACACGCCGCCCAGCCGCGTTTCGATGCGGAACCACTCCCGCACCATCACCACATCGCCAAACGGCACGCCGGTCTGCGCCATGCCCCAGGGACCGGGGTTCATGCCCAGCAGCAGCACGCGCCCGCGCGCGGTACCGTAGCGCTGCAGATATTGGCGATGACCCGCCCACGCGTAGTCCAACGGATTATAAACGTGGCTCGGCGTCCGAAACCTCAAATGGCCGGCTTCACGTGCCAGAGTGCGCGTGGTTGTCAGCAGATCGGATCGAGTCGTCGGCATTGTCAAACGTAATGGAGAATGCAAACCCAAAAGGCTACACCCCGATGACTACTGCGAGCGCACTCGCCGCCTACGCGACTTGAGATGCTCGGGCGAGCCCCGGTCTCGGCGCAATCGTCGCGACGATAACCAGCACGTTCGGTCCAGCGCGCATGCCGTGCGGCTCGTTAGGTTGATAGGCAATCACGGCGCCGGAGCTTACCGCGATCTCGCTTACCGCGCCGTCGATAAGGCCAGAGACGTAGCCCGGCCCACGCACAACGCTGAGCATGACGCTCGAGTCGCTGCTGTGCAGTGCGACTATCTGACGCGGATCAAGGCGAAAGACCACGACGCGAGCGTCATCGGAATCGTGAACAATCGCCGTGGCTGCACGATCAGGCTTCGCCGAGACCGCAGCATCGGCGAGAGCCGGCACATCGTAGATCTGCATCAGACCACGCGATTCGTGTCTGACTGCTGCTCACCAATCGCCAGGTTGAGCGCGCTGAGTAACGCCTGTGGATCAGCGCCGTCCCGAATTGCCGCATCGTTGATTGATGCCGCACCGCCGCAACACGCGTCGATCCCGAACTGATTGAAAACTGCAGTCGTTTCCGGATACTGCCTCAGTGTCTTGTTTACGATCGACGACTGTTCGATGACTTCGGTGATTCCAGATATAGCCGACATTGTGACCCCTATAGTTGTGTTTGAAGCTGGCTCTCGGGCGAGTGACACTCCCGCTGTGCGAGCGCATCTCTGATTCAAGCTATGGGCGCCAGTGACTCGTCGGTGTCAGCATTTCCCTGAGATATATGGGTGCCTTACCCGACAGAAAATCCGGGGTCGCCCGACTGTATGCAGAATCGACTTCCCGTACGTTCACTCCTTATGGATCGTCGATGCAGTTCTCAATCGTGGACGCGATATCTGCGTCCCAATCCTTTCGCGAGGCAGTGTATGCGGGCAACAACGGTGGGGCGCTCGTTACTGAGTATTTGCACAGTGGGAGTGCTGGGCGTGCTGGCCAATGCATGCGCACCATCAGGGAAATCGTCCTCTTCTGGCGGCCTGCTAGCAGGCAACGCGGCGGAGCGTACGTACGTGCCGCCCGGTTCGTACGACGAGTATTACGCGTTTCTGTCTGGTGGCTTTAGCGGCCAGGTGACTGTCTATGGCCTCCCATCGGGTAGGCTGTTCAAGCAGATCCCGGTCTTCTCGCAGTTTCCGCAAACGGGATACGGTTACGACGAAGATTCCAAGGCGATGTTGAACACAACATTCGGATTCGTACCGTGGGATGACGCCCACCACACGGAAATGTCGCTCACCAATGGTGTGCCGGATGGACGTTGGCTCTTCATCAACGGAAACAACACACCGCGCATAGCTCGTATCGATCTGAAGAGGTTCGAGACTACAGAGATTCTGCAGATTCCCAATGCGGCCGGCGGTCACGCGTCGCCATTTGCGACACCGGACACGAAGTACGTCG
>JBDTIP010000223.1:0-3813 GCA_039936295.1 Gemmatimonadaceae bacterium | reverse complement strand
GCGCCGGCCAGGCGCTCGTACTCGGCGCCAAGGCTAACGCGCTGCTGGCTGGAAGGAATGCCGTTACGCCGGCCGACATTCAGCGCGTCGCGCACCCGGTACTGCGCCATCGGATCCTTTTGAATTTTGCTGCTGAAGCCGAAGGACTGTCAGCGGAGCGCGTGGTGGACGACCTTCTCCAGCACGTGCAGGCGCCCAAGAGCGACATCAGGGTGTGATGATGCGGCGCGCGCCGCACGACGATGGCCACGATGAGATGATGTACAGCGCGCTGCTCGATGCAGTGCGCGGATTGCGCTGGCGCGCGCGCCGTGCATCGCGCGTTGCCGTGCCTGGCATTCATCCATCGCGTGTGCGCGGGACGTCCGCGGAATTCACGGAGTATCGGCCGTACCGACCGGGCGACGACCTGCGGCGCATCGATTGGAAGCTGTTCGCCCGGAGCGATCGAGCGCACGTCCGGATTTCCGAGGAGCGTGCCGTAACGCCGACGTACCTCGTGCTCGACGCGAGTGCGTCGATGGCATTTCCGGATGGAGCGGCTTCCAAGTGGTCTATTGTGCGGCAGCTGGCAGTAGCGCTGACATCCGTGGCACATTCCGGCGGCGATCCGGCTGGATTGATCGTAAGCGGTAATCCGCGCGCAACGACTATTCCGCGCACACGGCGCGGTATAGTCGGCGAGGTGGCTCAGACGCTGACACGGGCGAGCGCCGATGGAAGCGCGCCTCTGGCACCTTCGATCAAAGCCGCAGCGCGCTCCGCGACTCGCATTGCGATCCTGAGCGATTTTCTTGGCGATCTTGACGAGACGCTTCAAGTCGCACGCGAGCTCGCAGCGGCGGGACGTGACGTGCATGCACTGCACGTGATCGCAAGCGAAGAGGCCGATCCGCCTGCTGCAATACTTGCGGTTAGAGACCCGGAAGTCGCACATGTCGAGCGATTGCTCGATGGAGATACGCGCGGCCGCTATCAGCGTGCCTTCAACGAGTGGCGGGCGTCGGTCGCTTCACAGTGGCTCGCTAGCGGCGCGGCGTATCACGCGATCGTCATCGGAAAGGAGCCTCTAAGCCATACGGTGCGGCGGATAGTGCGTGACGAGTCAGCCGCATCACACTCCGCGTGAGCGTGCAATGAGACCCCGAGAGAGAGCGGGTGGGCTCCGATGAGCTTTCTGGCTCCGGGATATCTCACGGCATCGTGCATCGCCGCGGCCGGTGCAGTGTTGTTGCACTTCATCGTCACGAGGAGGCCGCGCTCGATCCGGTTTCCGACGGCGCGATTCGTTCCCGATGTGCCCGTGGTCGCGCGATCGCGATCGCTGCATCTGTCGGATCTATTGCTTCTTGCTCTCCGTGTGATCACCATCCTGCTTGTGGGAGCAGCACTGGCGCGACCGGTGTTTCCGCCGCAGCGCGAGCGTGTCGTACGCGTCATAGCGGCCGACGTTTCCAACTCCGTGGCAAGCGTAGCGGAGGTTCGCGACAGCGTACGCGCCCTCTTCCGGTCCGGGGACGCTTTAGTCGTATTCGACACGTCGGCGCGGTCCGCGGGAGGGCCTGATTCGGTGCTGGCGAGGCCACGAGTTACCGGGCCCGGCTCACTATCGGCTGCACTTGTAGTGGCGCTGCGTGCTGGATCCGGCGTGCGTGACGGCGCGGATTCCGTAGAGCTTGTCATCGTGTCGCCGGCCACCACCGCAGAGCGTGATCGTGCTACTAGCACAATCCGTGCGCTGTGGCCCGGGCGTGGTCGAGTGGTGCCCGTCGCCGCAGCGAATGCGCAATCCCTCCAAAGCTCGTACGACCCGGTCTTCCTTGGTTCTGGCAGGCCGCGGTTCGCCGTTGCGCGGAACCGAATTGACACCGTAGGAGCAGTCGAGGCGCGCGGCAACGTTGTTGTGGCGCAGTTTGAGCGGCGCTGGCGCTACACAACAGACTCGCTGGCACGTTCCCGTGTCATCGCTCGTTGGGACGACGGCCAGCCTGCGGCCATCGAGAGCGATAACGGGACCAGCTGCGCGAGGTCGATCGCAATTCCGGTCGATTCAGCTGGCGACGCCACTCTACGACCGAGTTTCGTTCTCTTCCGAGCTATCCTTGCGGCCCCATGCGGAACGGCCGCATCTCCGCCGGATGCTGGCATCGCCCGGATGCTCGCCGGTCGCGCAAGTCTTGCGCGCGCCGACCTGTTTCCGTCACCACAAGACATCGATTCACCGCTGGCTCGCTGGCTTGCAGTAATCGCGGTAGTACTTGCGGTGAGCGAACTGGTGGTGCGACGGGCGCGTGATGCTGGCAGGCAGTCATGACTGCAATGCAACGCGTGGCGCGCACTCGGCGGCAGCTCGGAATAGTAGCAGTGATTGCTGCCCTGCTGTGGGCCGGTGCCACACTGTGGTTTGTGCTTTCACTGGAAGTTTTGACGGGCAGTTGGACACACGGTCGGATTCCGCATGACTGGGGCTGGTATGTTGCGGTTGCTGGGGCTGTGATCGGCGGATTGTTTGTGTTGTGGCGCGCGCGCTACGTACTGTCCACGCGTCGCGTCGCGGTGTGGATGGAAGAGCGTGCGCCATCGCTGCAATACGCGCTCATCACGGCGAGCGATCCGTTGGTCGAAGGCGACGTGACCTTGCTGGAAGATGCAATCGACCGCTCCAACGTTGACACGCTGGTACGGCTCGCTGTCCTCACTCCACTCATCTACTCACTCGTTGCAGTCGGCGCCATGGCTTGCCTGTTTGCTGCGGCGCTGACCTTCGTTTCCGGTCGCACGACTGCGTCATTGCAAGATGGCGGACCGGTTGCCGTCATCGGCACGTCCATGCCGAACAGACTGCTCGGAGTTTCGGTGCGCATTGTTGCACCTGTGTATGCCGGCGGATCGGTGCAGACGGTCAAAGATCCGTCGGGCGTGTCAGCCCTTGTCGGAAGTAGCATTACCGTCCATGGCTCTGGCGCACCAGCCGGCATTGGTGCAACGCTCGACGCGAAGGTGCTCTTGGTTAGCGGGAGGCAGGATTGGCAGGCCACCTTTCCGATGCCCAAGACCGCGACGACAATTACGCTCACAGACCGCCGATACCAACGCGTCATGGCGATCATTCCTATCGTCGATCAACCGCCTTTGGTCACGATGGTTCAACCGACCCGGGATACTGTCTGGAGGCACGTTCCGACTGGAACGATCACCTTCGCCGCCCGTGCTACCGACGACGTCGGGCTGAGCGACGAGCACCTGGAGTACACCGTGACTACAGGATCGGGAGAGATCTTCAAGTCGCGCACGGCAGCCTTCGGTGCGTCCCGTCTGGGCGGCGCAAGGGCCGCTGACTTTCACTCCGCGCTTCTGCTCGCTCCTCTCGGTCTGACCGAGGGCGCTGTCCTGTCGGTCCGCGCGGTAGTCTCCGACAACAACAATTTGACAGGGCCCGGCACGGCGACGTCGGACACGCGCACCTTTCGCGTTGCACGTGCCGACGAGTATGACTCGCTGGCGGTGGAGGCGGCGCCGCCTCCGCCACTCGAGCACTCGCTGCTGACGGAGCGCATGCTAATCAACTCAGCGGACTCACTGTTCAAACTTCGTGCATCCCTCGCGGCAAAGCAATTCGTGACGTCGGCGGGGCGTATCGGGCTGGATCAGGCGGATCTACGCAAGAAGGTATACAACATTCTCTATGAACAGGACGAAGCCGGCGGCACATCGGGCGTCGAGGGTGACGATGAGGAACTGGACCCGCAGCTCGTCCTGAATCGAGATCTCAAGCAAGCATACGACGCCATGTGGGACGCGGAGCGCTCACTC
>JBDTIP010000222.1:0-11834 GCA_039936295.1 Gemmatimonadaceae bacterium | reverse complement strand
CTCCGGCGTTGGTGAGTCGTGGTAATTTCAAGGATATGTACTGGACGATGGCGCAGCTCATCGCTCACCACACGAGCAATGGATGCGATCTCCGGCCAGGCGATCTTATCGCCAGCGGTACTGTATCAGGCCCTGGTGAGGGCGAGCGTGGATGTCTGCTCGAGGTCACGCGCCGCGGCGCGAATCCGCTCACCCTCCCGACGGGTGAGCAACGACAATTTCTTGAGGATGGAGACGAAGTGATTATGCGGGCATACTGCGAGCGTGAAGGCTGCGTCCGAATTGGCTTTGGCGAATGCCGAGCCATGATCGTAGCGGAAGAAGGTTGATGCCGACCAAGACAAAAGGCGCGAAGCGGGCCGCCAAGAGCGGCGCAAAAAAGAGCGGCGTTGTGAAGCGTGCCCCGGCCTCTACGGAGCTCCGTCCGACGGCCAGGATCGCGAACATGGAGTCGCGCTTCTTCGACGTTCGCCGGTCCGGCATCCAGGGACGGGGCGCATTCGCCAACAAGCGCATCCGCAATGGCCAGCGCATCATAGAATATGATGGCGAGCGCATCTCCAACGACGAGGCGGATCGCCGGTACGACGAGGCGAACATGCGCCGGCACCACACGTTCCTGTTCACAGTGACGCCAAGAATCGTCGTCGACGGCGCCGTGAACGGCAATGAATCGATCTACATCAATCACTCGTGTGACCCCAACTGCGAAGCAGTGATCGATGGCAAACGCATATTCATCGAAGCGATCAGGACAATCGCGCCCGGTGAAGAGCTCGCGTATGACTATCAGTACGAACGCACAGATGAGAGTGACGACGAGCTCGAGAAGTTCTACAAGTGTCTTTGTGGTGCGCCCAGTTGCAGGGGTACGATCATGAAGCCAAAGCCCGTGCCCCGCGGGAAGAAATCGGGGAAGCGCCAGTCCCGGAAATAGCGCGGTTAACCATAACCTCTTACACAATCAACCATGCGACGAATCTGCATAACACTGATCGCAATGGTGACTCTGACGGGCGGCACGGCCGGCGCCCAGAGCACCTACCATCAGTCCAAACCCCTGGACGCGGCCAACATGGACACGACGTGCGCGCCGTGTACCGATTTTTATCAGTTCGCCAACGGCGGATGGCTGAATGCCAATCCGATTCCTGCTGCGTACTCGCGGTGGGGCGCGTTCAACGAGCTTGGCGACGCCAACAATAAGAAACTGCGGCTGGTGCTCGACGACGCGGCTGCGCATCGCACCACCGCCTCCGACCCGGCGGTTCGCAAGGTCGGTGACTTCTATGCAGCATGCATGGATTCATCTGGCATCGAGAAAGCGGGTGATCGGCCTATCAAGGGCGCGCTCGCCGAAATCAATGCCATTTCATCGCCGGCCGACGTCCGGCACTATCTCACAGCACAAGCCGCGGAAGGTCGCGGCATGGTGTTCGGATTCGGATCGACGCAGGATGCGAAGAATAGTTCCGAGGTTATCGCCGGGATCGGGCAGGGTGGTATCGGTCTTCCGGATCGAGACTACTACTTCAAGACCGACGCGCACACGGTCGCGCTGCGCGAAGCATACGTGAAGCACATCGCCAATGATCTCGCGCTCGTCGGCGAGTCGCCCGACAAATCGGCGTCTGACGCGCAGCACATCATGGCGCTCGAAACGTCTATAGCGGCATCGCACCTGACGCGGGTTCAGCAGCGCGATCCCACGGTCACATATAACCGCAAGACCCCAGCGGAGCTCGCCGCGCTTGCGCCAGGCTTCGACTGGCCGGCCTTCTTCGCCGCCGAAAAAACTCCGCACGTCACCGCGATCGACGTGTCCAATCCGAAATTCCTCGCAACTGTCGACACGTTGCTGCGCACTGTCCCGGTCGGCGAGTGGAAGGCGTACTTCACGTGGAACGTCGTCGATCGCTCAGCCAACACGCTGAGCTCGCCATTCGTCAACGAGGCGTTCGCTTTCAACCAGCACCTCACAGGCGCCAAGGAACAGCTGCCGCGATTCAAGCGCTGTATCGCTGCCACCGATGGTGCGCTCGGAGAAGCGCTGGGCAAGGCATACGTGGCTCGTTACTTCACGCCGGTCGCCAAGGCACGCGCGAATGCGATGGTCAACAACATCAAGGCCGAATTTCGCGCACGCGTCGCGACACGTACCTGGATGAGCGACTCGACTCGTCGCGGAGCTTACGCCAAGCTGGACGCATTCACGCAGAAGATCGGCTATCCGGACAAGTGGAAGGATTATAGCGCGATGGCCGTTAAGCCGGGCAACTCGTTCCATCAGAACGTGCTCGCAGTTGCCGCGTTCAACAACGCGGATGACATCGCACGCATCAACAAGCCAGTAGATCGCTCTCGCTGGGGCATGACGCCTCCAACGGTAAACGCTTACTACAACCCGGCGATGAACGAGATTGTGTTCCCCGCCGGCATCATGCAGCCACCGTTCTTTGATCCCAATGCGGACGACGCTGTGAATTACGGCGGCATGGGGGCTGTAATCGGACACGAGATGAGCCACGGTTTCGACGACCAGGGCGCCCAGTACGACGCGCACGGAAACCTCAAGACCTGGTTCACTCCGACAGACCTCGCCAACTTCAAGACGATGACCGCAGCTTATGCCGCCCAGTTCGACACGTACACCATTCTCGACTCGCTACATATCAACGGTAAGCTGACGAACGGCGAAAACATTGCGGATCTTGGCGGACTCACGATCGCCTACGCAGCCATGGAGAAAGCCCTCGGCAACAAGCCACGCACGAAGATCGACGGCTTCACGCCGGAACAAAGATTCTTTCTCGCGTGGGCGCAGATTTGGCGCTCCAGCACGAGGCCGGAAGAGGCTCGACTTCTGATCTCAACCGACCCGCATAGCCCGGACAAATGGCGCGTAAACGCTCCCCTGTCCAACATGCCGGAGTTCGCTGCTGCGTGGGGATGCAAGACCGGATCGCCGATGGCGCGTCCGGCGTCCGAGTCGGTCGCTATCTGGTAAGAATAGCGCAGGCCTTGTAGCAGCTTGGGGGCGGAAGCAGTTTGTCGCTTCCGCCCCCGAGTTCAGTTTTATTGCCGTGAGATAATGTTCGTCACGGTTCGTCATTCCCGCGAAAGCGTGAATCAATGTCCTACGATCCCACCGGTGGAATTGCCAGCGTGAGCAGCCCGTTCTTTTATCGGATATCCAATGGCCTTCGCGTTACGGTCAGACCCGTGTACCTGAAGGGCCAGTCCGATCCGGCCGCGCAGCATTACGTGTTCGCGTATTTCGTACGCGTTGAAAACGTCGGCGATCGACCGGCACAACTGCTGTCGCGCCGCTGGCTGATTCACGACGATATCGGCGAGGATACCGAAGTGATGGGCGACGGCGTGGTGGGAGAGCAGCCTCTCATCCCACCAGGCCGCGTTCACGAGTACCAGAGTTTTTGCGTGCTCAAGAGCGGCGAAGGCTACATGGAGGGTCAGTACTTTCTCATCCGCTCAAATGGCGATACCAACGCCGAGACCTTCACTGCCGATATCCCGCGCTTCACCTTGAGCGCTACGGGTTCGGCAAGTTTCCCGTCCTAGGGCGCGCTGGAGGCGTGGGGCCGCCAGGACGGATAATTCGGGGTGGCCCGGGCGGTGCCGTCCGGTCCGACAGGTAATACGGGACCACGGCGTTGTTCTCGACCACGTAGACAACCGCGCCCTGGCGCCGGCCGCCGCTAACCTGAACGGCCGGCTGATCCACCGCGATCTGGCGTGGATAGGCGAGCCTGGAATCGTCGACCACGTAGCGGCCCGGATACATGTACGTGAGTACCGGAAGCCGTATCGAGCTCGGATCGTCCGGGTCGTAGGGGTCGCGCTCCACCTCGACGGCACGGTACCGGTTCCTCCCCGACGACAGCAAGAACACCAGCACGACATCGCGGTCCGTACGGCCAGCCACTGCCAGGTCGGGACGGCCGTCTCCGTTGAAGTCCCCGATCACCGCCCACGGCACCTGGCGCGACGACGGTTCGTAATTCGGCAGCCCTCCCCGGTAGTCCACCTGGGCCCACGGCTCGAAGTCGCGACTGTATCGGTCCAGCGCGTCCTCCATCCCAGCCGGCAGATCCAGCTGCCATATTCCGTCGCCCGACCGGTAGATCGTCGGGCGGGGCTCGTCCCGCAGATTGCTGCGTTGGGCGATTGCGGACGGCGCGAGCCACACGAGAAGGCTCAGAGCACCACACCACAACGCGATTTTAGGCATTTTCAGGCGCATGGTTTCAAGTCTCGGCACCGCGACCCTGCGGAACAACAGTTGCTAGCCTTAAGGTGATATGAAAACAATCTACGATATAAGCGTTCCAATTCGGGACGGCGGTCTCGTCTACCCCGGGAATCCGCCGGTACACATCTCGCTTCAGCAATCCATCGCCGACGGTGCGAGTGCAAATGTTTCCAATATCGAATTCGGCTCCCACACCGGCACGCACGTCGACGCGCAACGACATTTCTTCAACGATGGAATGACGGTCGATCAGATCCCGCTGGAAACGCTGATCGGCACAGCGACTGTGGTGCATTGTTCCGATGCGGCTATGTCCGTCACGCGTACTGAGCTCGAGACTCTGAATCTGAGCGGCGTCGAACGAGTGCTTCTCAGAACAAGAAACTCGGGCTACCTCACGCAGGATCCCGCGTTCCACCCCGACTTCACATACCTGGCTCCAGACGCCGCAGAGTATCTTGTCCAGCTCGGCGTGAAGCTGGTGGGGATCGATTATCTCTCGATAGAGCAGTTCCACTCAGGCCATCATCTCACCCATCGGACTTTGCTCGGCGCAGGTATCGTAATCGTGGAGGGGCTCAATCTTGCTGACGTTCCGGCCGGTCGGTACAGCCTCTACTGCCTTCCGCTCAAGCTGGTGGGTTGCGATGGCGCTCCAGCACGTACGGTGCTCGTAAGTGAGTAGGCCCGAGATCGAGCTGCTGCTGTGCGACGTTGGCGGTGTCCTCGGAACCAACGGATGGGATCACGACTCGCGGCGGCTCGCAGCCGCGCACTTTGGGTTCGAATTTGCGCCGGTTGAGCGTCGCCACGAGGATGCTGTCGACACATTGGAATGCGGACGGATGACACTGGATGAGTATCTCGACTTCACGGTGTTCAACGAGGCGCGCCAGTTTTCACCCGATGAATTTCGGCAGTTCATGCTGGAGCAGAGTGTTCCGAACCCAAAGGCGATAACGCTGATGACCAGGATCGCCGCTCTCAAGCGGTACCGCATGATGACGATGAACAACGAATCTGCGGAGTTGAACGAGTACAGGGTCGACCTCTTCGGCCTTCGGCCAATCTTTTCGGCATTCATCACTTCGGCGTACATCGGCGCGCAGAAACCGCGAGGCAACTTCTACGATCGCGCGCTCGCAATATCCCATGCGGATCCGGACAGAACCGTGTTTATCGACGACAGGGAGGAGAACCTCGTACCTGCGCGAGATCGCGGTGTGCGCTGCGTGCGCGCCACGGACACAGATGCGGTGATCACGGGACTCGGTGAACTGGGCATATCCGTATGAGCCTGCGCTAACCACAATTCACAAATCAATGCAAGCATGCAAATAGCAATGATCGGACTCGGTAAGATGGGCGGCAACATGACCGAACGTCTTATTCTGGGTGGTCACACTGTCGTCGCATATGATCGAAGTGCGGAGGCCGTCCAGCGCACCGTCGGGCTCGGTGCAACCGCGGCTATCAGTCTCGCGGACGTTGTGGCGATGCTCGCCAAGCCGCGCATCGCCTGGGTAATGGTCCCTTCCGGTCAGCCGACCGACGATACCGTCACCGAGCTGGGCAATTATATGGAGCGCGGCGACGTCATTATCGATGGCGGCAATTCCAACTTTCACGATACGTTGCGGCGGGGAGCCGAACTCGCGAAGAAGGGAATCGAATTCGTTGACGCCGGCACTAGCGGCGGGATCTGGGGCTTGAAAGAAGGCTACTGCGAAATGGTCGGCGGGTCGGATGCGGCCTTCGCGCTGTGCGAGCCGATCTTCCAGACGCTTGCGCCTCCGAATGGGTACGCTCATGTCGGGCCCACGGGCGCGGGTCATTACGTGAAAATGGTACATAATGGCATCGAATACGGCATGCTGCAGTCGTATGCCGAGGGGTATGAGATCTTGCACGCATCCACGGAATTCAAGCTCGACCTGGCCAGGATCTCAGCACTATGGAATCAGGGCTCCGTGGTGCGCTCGTGGCTCAACGAACTTGCGGCGCAGGCATTCGCGCGCGACGGCAATCTCAGCGATCTCAAGGGTTACATCGACGACAGCGGCGAGGGCAGGTGGACAGTGCAGGAGGCGATCGATCTCAATGTACCGGCGCCGGTGATCACACTGTCGCTGCTCGTACGTCTGCGATCGCGTCAGACGGAGAGTTTCGGAGCCAAGGTCATCGCTGCACTCCGGAACGAATTCGGCGGACACGCGGTGAAGCACTCATGACATCGGCAGTTAGCCCAAAGTTCGACGTGTCGCCGGCGGCGGTAAAGAAGGCCGCGGTACGCGCAATGGACGGAATTGACGGACTTGCACATCGAGCTGATCCCTGCACGATGGTAATCTTCGGAGCTGGCGGCGATCTCGCGCAGCGCAAGTTGTTTCCCGCGATTTACGAGCTGGCACATCAGAAGCTGCTGGCCGACGATTTTGCGCTGCTCGGGCTGGTCAGGGATGAAATGACCGACGACGCGTTCCGCAAGGAAATGCGCGACGCCGTCTCCGGGTCGGACGAGATCCATGGCTTCGACGCGGGAGTCTTCGAGTGGCTCGCCTCACGATCTTTCGCCGCCAAGGGCGATATAGACGATGCATCGACATACGATGTAATTCGCAAGGAGCTCGCGGATATCCACGCTGCGCTCAAGTTGCAGAACGACAACGTGCTGTATTATCTGGCCGTACCGCCAAGTGTATTTGAACCCGTCCTCACGCATCTCTCCGATAGCGGTCTGCTGCCGCACTCCACTTCGGCTGACGACAGCCCGTGGCATCGAGTGGTGATCGAGAAGCCGTTCGGTCACAGTCTCGCGACCGCACGCGCGCTCAACGATCTGGTTCTCGCGCGGTTCGGCGAGCACCAAGTGTACCGAATCGATCACTACCTCGGCAAGGAAAGCGTTCAGAACATGCTCGTTTTCCGGTTTGCGAACGCTCTATTCGAACCACTCTGGAACCGGCAGTACATGTCCCAGATTCAGATTACCGCCGCTGAAACTGTCGGCATAGGGGGACGCGGGACGTATTACGAGGAAGCTGGCGTGGTTCGTGACATGTTCCAGAACCATCTGCTCCAGCTGCTAAGTCTCGCTGCCATGGAGCCGCCCATCGCTGCTGCTGGTGATGCCGTGCGCGACGAGAAGGTGAAGGTGCTTCGCTCCATCCGGCCACTGCTCGCCGACGGGATGCCAGCCGCGGTGCGCGCGCAGTACGTCGCCGGCTCCATCGACGGCAAGGAAGTCCAGGGATATCGGCAGGAACCGAACGTTGATCCGCGCTCCATAACGCCTACGTACGCTGCGTTGCGCGTGTTCATCGACAACTGGCGCTGGCAGGGAGTTCCGTTCTATCTGCGCTCCGGAAAGCGGCTCGCCAAACACTGCACTGAGATGGCCTTCCAGTTCCGCACTCCTCCGGACCTGATGTTCGGGGGCCGCACCGGCGGTGTGCGCCCAAACGTGCTTGTGGTTCGCATCCAGCCGAACGACGGCATAGCGTTGAGATTCGAAGTAAAAACGCCGGGCGCGGCGAACGAGCTGCAGCCGCTCCTCGAGATTAGCGGCGTCGATATGGACTTTTCATACGCTGAAGCGTTCGGCGAGGACAGTCCGCCCGCTTACGAGACGCTGCTACTCGATTGTCTTGTTGGTGATCAAACGCTCTACACGCGCAGTGACGAAGTCGACATGCAGTGGTCGGTAATCGGCCCGCTACTCGACTACTGGCAGCGCCGCGCCGATCGTCAGATACCGACCTACGGGGCAGGCACGTGGGGGCCCAAGGAAGCCGACGAGCTCGTCGCCCGGGATGGCCACGTTTGGCGTTGAAGCTGGCGCGCATTGCGACGTTGTTGTTCGCGATTGCGTGCGATCACGCCGAGAGCGGCATTGTCCGCGGGCAGACGCCCGCGGACACCGTCGCTTCGGTGTGGCTGACGCGGGCAGATGCGCATCCGGAGATCGCAAGCTGGCTTTATCTTCGAGCTGCCGCTGCAACGCCTGACGCTGCAGCGCGTAGCGCCCTCTACGCTCGCGTAACGCTACCGGTTGCGCGACAACGCATCGGATGGACAGAAGCGGCCGCACTCCAGCACTTTGGCGATACGTTGCGCGCCATCGCGGCGTACCGTGCTCTCCCGGCGCCGGTGACAGTATTCATGCTTCGGGCGGCCACGGGAACTCCCACTCGCGATTCCGTTCGCACTGAGTTGGTGACGTTCGTTGCTGCGGCCACAACGTCTGATCCCGTTCGCGAGGGGAGCGCGCTGTTCGACAAGCTGTACGCCGACCCATCACCCGATGAGCAGCTGGCGATCGCCCGGGCATGCGCACGCGTCGGTTTGTGGAGCCGCGCACGCAGCGGATTTGAGGCTGTACCGCAGTCTTCGCTTTCAGATCAGGACCGCTTCGACTTCGCGAACGCGCTTGCGCGCACCGGTAATGCCAAGCGCGCGGCTGACGTCTACGCGTCAGTTGACGCACCAAGGTCGCTGGCGTCCGCGGCACGGTATCAACGAGCGCGTGCGCAGATTTCTGCCGGTGACACTCCGGGTGCGCGCGCGACGCTGGATGCGCTCGCTCGGGAATCTTCGGACACGAGCGCCGCCGCCGCGCTCGCACTGATCGCCGATCTTCAGACGGACGACAACGACGACGCGGGTAGCAGGGCGACGCTGGAAACCCTGGTGCGGAGATTTCCCACCACGCGCTTCGCGTCTCCGGCGAAGTTCAATGCAGCAATGGTCGCTCTAATTCTTGGCGAGACCAGAACAGCAGAGCACGAATTCGCCGCGCTGGCAGCGTCGGTTGGCACTGATGCTCTCGCGGGATCGTACTGGCTTGGGAGGGCCCGCGAGGCTGCTGGAGACACGTCAGGCGCGCACGAAGCGTGGCGTGACGTGGTCCGGCGTGATTCCACGTCATACTACGCGTCACTCGCCGCTTCGCGCCTGGGAGTGAAGAGCATGCATTCTTCGGCAGTGTCCCGCGGCTACCCGCGCGTCGCGGCTGTCGATAGAGCTTTGCTGCGAGTGTCTCTCTTGAAGCAGCTAGGCATGAATCCGGAAGTGCAGTGGGAGAACGACCAGTTGTACAAACAGGCGCCGGCTGATACAGCGGTACTTCTCGCAACCGCGGAATCTTTTGCCGCTACTGATCAGGCGGCGCGCGCAATCGCGCTTGGACGAGTTGCGCTTGCGCGTGTTGGCTCGACCCCGGATGTGTGGAGGCTCATCTATCCCGTTGCGGCGCGCGATACAATCGTGTCCGAGTCCCGCGGCGCGGGCCTGGACCCGGCACTCGTCGCGGGGCTCATTCGCCAGGAATCCAGCTTCAATCCTCGCGCGACTTCACCAGCAGGGGCGCGAGGATTGATGCAGGTGATGCCAGCGGTCGCTCAATCAATAGCACCCGCGGCGGGAATAACGTCTTGGAATCCCGGGCTGCTCTACGATCCGGGAATCAACATCGAGATCGGAATCCGCCACCTTGCACCGTTGTTGCGGAGCCAGCCAGATCTGCCGCGGTCGCTCGCCGCATACAACGCCGGTGGGTCCAGGGTCGCGCGCTGGGCAACCAAACGGGGGGCCGATGACCCGGAGATTTTTACGGAGCGCATTCCGTTCGCCGAAACGCGCGACTACGTGAAGAGCGTGATGCGGAACAGGGAATTCTACCGAGTCCTGTACACCTGGTGACGGTCGCCGCCGTAGGGCGGCGACTACACGCTACTCGACCGCTGCGTCCTCTTGCTTCTTTTCCTTGCGGCGCTTCATGTGGTCCATCAGCCACGTCATCGGGATGAGGATGAGAGGTGTCAGGAACGTGCCCAGAAGGCTGTTGAGCCACAGCAGGCCGATGTAGAACCCGATGAGCCCGAGGGAAACCCAGAGAAGTCCAATTGGGCCGTTGGCTTCGACCCC
The DNA here is from genome assembly GCA_039936295.1 of Gemmatimonadaceae bacterium. Classification (GTDB taxonomy): domain Bacteria; phylum Gemmatimonadota; class Gemmatimonadetes; order Gemmatimonadales; family Gemmatimonadaceae; genus Fen-1247. The sequence continues at coordinate 1,636 of JBDTIP010000222.1, read as the reverse complement.
AATATGTCCCTGCAGCATCGACTGACGCCCGTGTGAAGGTTAATTCCACGCCACTGCATCGGCGAGTTGATAACTTAACACGATGGGTACCATTCACGACACCGTGCTGCGGATCCGCCAGCGTGTTGCCGCGCTAGGAACTGGAAACTGGTTACTGGCGGTGTCGGGCGGAATGGATTCGATGGTGCTACTGGACGCTGCCGCGGAAACGCTGGACCACGACACGTTGACGGTGGCGACGTTCGATCATGGCACGGGACCCGCCGCAACTGCCGCGGTCGAGCTCGTAGCAGAGCGCGCTCTGGACCTGGGACTGGGCTGCGTTTCCGGCACGTCGCGTTCGCGCGTTCGCAGTGAAGCTGCGTGGCGGGAGGCGCGCTGGGCGTTTCTGAATGACGTCGTCGGCAGATTGGGGGCTACAATCGTCACCGCCCATACTCTCGACGACCAGATCGAAACGGTCTTCATTCGCGCCCTTCGTGGAGCTGGCCCCCGGGGCCTGGCAGGGCTCTACGCCACCTCAGCGATCGCACGACCCCTCATCGAGACCACCCAAGCGGAGATCGCCCAATACGCTGCCGGAGACGGAACCCCGTACGTCACCGATCCTTCGAATTTTGACCGTCGCTACCTCCGCAATCGAGTCAGGCTCGACTTGCTCCCGGCACTCGAGGCCACCACGCCGGGCTTTGGCGCGTCGCTGCTCCAAGTCGCGGAAACGGCCTCGGCGTGGAGGGAGCAAACGGAGGCTTTTGCACTTACTTTTCCTATGATGAGCGATTCCCCACAACGCCACTCGTTCGAGCGGACTCGCCTGCGCGGCTATTCTGCCCAATCACTGGGTTACATCTGGCCTCCCCTCTGCGCCAGGGCGGGTATTGTGCTTGACCGACGCGGAACCGCCCGCCTCGCGGAGTTTACTATAAAGGGTGAGACAGGCCAGCAAATTCAGCTTTCCGGCGGGGTCGCTGTTCACATGGAGCGCAGAGCCATCACTTTTCGATCGACGGCGCCTCGTGGTTGATCCAGATCCGCGCCTGCTCGGCAGAAAAGTTGCAAGGATAGCCTTTGATGAACCCACAATCGCAGCGAGAGTAAAGGAGCTTGGTGAGGAAATCACCGCCGCATATCCGGGCGAACAACTCCTCGTGCTTGGCCTGCTGAAGGGAAGCTTCATCTTCCTCAGCGATCTGGTTCGCCAGATTGTTCGCCCACTTCAGGTAGATTTCCTCGTGGCCGCCAGTTACGGGGAGTCGAGGGTATCGAGCGGTCACGTTCGGCTGCTGTACGACCCCGAAACGACACTGAAGGGGAAGCACATCCTGCTGGTGGAGGACATAATTGACTCCGGACGGACCTTGAGCGTCCTGATGGACCTGCTGGCGGTTCGCCAGCCCAAATCGCTCTCGATTTGCGCACTGCTGCACAAGCGGATAGCAACAGAGCTACGCTACGACGCACGCTTCATTGGATTTGACGCACCGCATGAGTTTTTGGTCGGTTACGGCCTCGACCATGCAGAAGATTTTAGACATCTGCCTTACATCGCGAGCTTAGAATAGATGCCGCTACCTCGTCCATCCGGCAACGGACCCAAGAAGCCTTTCAGCTGGGCCAAGTTCTCCAAGACCTTGGC
>JBDTIP010000221.1:0-6314 GCA_039936295.1 Gemmatimonadaceae bacterium | reverse complement strand
TCGCTCGCCAGATTGCCGAACAGTTGCGGCGCGGTTCCTGAAGCGATCACGGGCGTTGCCTCCAGATCGCTCAGGTTCTGCACCCTGTATTGAGGCGTCTGCACGGCCACCTGGTACGACACGCCGTTCTGGCGATTCAGGAAGAAGTTCGGTGCCGTCTGGCCGCTGGAGCTTAGCGAGATGAGAAGACTCTGAGCAACGTCGTGTTGAGTGAGGCCAAGTTGGGAAGCACGTGTGCGATCGACCGCGAAGAAGAATTCCGGAGCATTGATGACCTGTTGCTGGCGTACATCGACTGCTCCTTGTACGTGCCGCATCGAGTCAGCGATCTGCTCCGCTACCTTGTATCCATCGATGCCGCGTCCCGGAACAACCTGCACGTCAATCGCGGCGGGAAGGCCGAGATTCAGGATTCGGTTGACGATGTCAGCGGGCTGGAACGCGAATGTCACTCCAGGGAATTTCCGCCGGAAATCGTCGCGCAGTATCTGAATGTAGTCCGTCGTCGAGCGCGATCTATCGTCGTTGAGCGAGATGAGCATCTCCGCGTCGGCAGGGCCGATGGTCGCGTTATCGCCGGTGGCGAGGTTGATGCTGCTCGCGGGCACGCCGACGTTGGCAAGAATGAGCCCAAGATCTTTGGCGGGGATGTCGTGGTGAATCACGTTCTCGACACTTGCGATCACTGCCTCGGTTCCTTCCAGGCGCGTTCCAGCAGGTGCGCGTACATGAATGCGAAACTGCCCGCCATCGACTCGCGGAAAGAAGTCCTGCCCAACGAACGGAAGGAGTAGCGCTGATCCGGCAACGGCGCATACCGCACCGATCGCGACCTTGCGGCGATGTCGCAACGCTCCAATCAGCACACCGGCATACCATACCCGCAGTCGATCGAAGTATGTCTCGAACCAGCGGTTGACTCGCCAGAACACGTTGGTGACTTTTTCACCGCCATGGTGCGCTGCATACATGTCCACCTCCGCTGGAAGGAGGTAACGAACCATGAGGGGTACCAGCGTCCGCGACAGCACGTAGGACGCAAGCATCGCGAATATCACCGCCATCGCAAGCGGCTGGAATAGAGCGCCTGTAACGCCGCCCAGGAAGAAGACTGGCGTGAACACCACGCAAATCGCGAGCGTGGATACGAACGCAGGCACGGCGATCTCGTCTGCGCCGTCCAGGATGGCCTGCATCAGCGATTTGCCGGCGAGATTGCGGTGGATGCACTCGATGGTAACAGTCGCGTCATCCACAAGAATGCCGACAGCGAGCGCAAAGCCACCAAGTGTCATGATGTTGATGGTCTGGCCCAGCGCGCCGAGGCAGATGATGGACACCAGAATCGAGAGAGGGATCGATATGGCCACGACCAGAGTGCTTCGCCAGCTTCCGAGGAAGAGTAGAATCATCGCGGCCGTGAGAAGACCCGCGATGATCGCCTCACGAAGCACCCCATGGAGTGAAGCACGTACGTACACCGACTCGTCCAGCATCAGATTCAGCGACACGCTGGCTGGCAGCGCAGCCTTGACTGCCGGAAGCGCCGCCTTTATTCGTGCGACGACATCCAGTGTCGATGCGGTGCCATTCTTCAGAATGCTCTGATACACGCCGCGATGCCCGTTCTCGCGCACAAGATTGGTCTGCACTGCGTAGCCATCCCTGACCTGGGCCACGTCGCGTACGTAAATCGTCGTGCCGTTCACAGTCTTGATCGGAATGTCGTTCAACATCGATGCTACATCAGGGCTCGAGTTGAGCCTGACGAAGTACTCTCGATCGCCGAACTTGGCGGTACCGGAAGGCAACACGAGGCTCTGTGCGTTGATCGCATTACTCACGTCGGCCGGCGAGATTCCCCTGGCGTAGAGCGCATCCGGATTGAGATCGACCATGATCTCGCGGGCCTTGCCACCATACGGCAACGGCAGCGCCGCGCCCTGCACGGTCGCGAGCTTGAGTCGCATCGTGTTGGTGGCCAGATCGTACAGGCTGGTCTCCGACAGCGTCTTGCTGTCTATGCCGATCTGCAGTACCGGTACGTCGGTGGCATTGAAACGAAGGATGATCGGCGGCTGGATGCCCGGTGGCAGATTCTTGACGGCGGTTTGTGACGCCGACGTTATCTCCGCGACCGCAGTAGGTATGTCAGCACCGGGCTGGAAGTAGATCTTGATAATGCCAACACCATTGATCGACTGCGATTCTATGTGCTCGATGTTGTTGACTGTCGTGCTGTAGAACCGCTCGGCCGACGACACCACGCGGCGCTCCATGTCTTCCGGCGGCATGCCAGCGTACTGCCAGACGACAGTGACGAGCGGGATGTTGATTACGGGGAAGATGTCCGTTGGCATTCTGAGTGCGGACACGACGCCGAACAACGCGATCAGTATCGAGACTACAACGAAGGTGTACGGGCGGCGAAGCGCCAGCTTGACGATCCACATCTATTGGAGCTCTCTGCCGAGCACCCGCTCGAGCGTTGCACGCGCAATTTGATAGTCGTAGCGTGCCTGTACCAGCGACGTTTCAGCCTGCGTGAGGTTGAACTGAGACGTTACTTCGTCCAGAAAGGTCGACACGCCGGCGCGATAGCGCTCTTCCTGGACTCTGAGGTCTTCGCGCGCTGCGCTGACCGCGTCGCGCGCGAAGCCGATTCGCTGCGCCGCCACTGTTGCCGCATCGTACGACGCAACGGCATCCGCGCGCACGCCGCGCTCGGTATCGAGCGCGGCGGACTGTGCGGCCTCTGCGTCGGCTCGCGCGCGGCTCACCGAGCCCTCGCGCTGAAACCCGTTAAAGAGCGGATAGGACACTCCGAGCTGGAGGGTCCACCCACTCACCGGGTGGTTGCTCAGTGAACGGTCTTCAAGCCAACCGTACCCGCCGCTCGCCAGAACGGTTGGGAAGTACTGGGCGCGCGCCGCGGTGACGGCTGCGTCGGCGGATTGCGCCGTGGCGGCAGCCGCACGCGCCACGGGAGCAGCCCCAACTGCGGTCATTACGAGCGAATCGCGTGAAACCGGCAATTGTAGCGAATCAGCGTCAGGCACCGGGGCTGCGTTCACCGGAACGTCGCTACCTATCGTACGCGCCAGCGCGAACTCACTGGCCGTCTGCTGCGATCCAGCCGTTGCCAGGGCATCGCGCGCGGTCGCTAACGCCACTCGCGCGCGAAGCACATCTGACCGGGTCGTGGTTCCGGCCCTGAGCCTGCTGTTGGCATCTCGCATCGCAAGCTCGGCCTCGGCCACCTGCGCATTCGCGACGTCCAGAAGCTCGGCGGCCCGAAGCACAGCAAAGTAAGCCTGTTTCGTCGCGAGCCTGACGTCGTACTGCGTTGCGTTGAGGTCTGCATCGGCCGCTGCCTGCTGAGCGTCGGCACTACGCCGCTCGGCACCTCTGCGGCCGCCTGTGAATACTGGAATCGCAGCCGAAATGCCCGAGCCGTACAGTGCGTCCAGAGGACGAACAGCAGAGGATACCGGAATGCCATTGGTCACTCCGCTCGCCCCTTGGACAGTTGTTCCGCGACCGGCGCTCGTCGCGGTACCGAGCGACGGGAGATATTCGCCCGTCACAGTTCTGCGGGACGCGCGCGCCGAGATAACGTTGGCACGGCCAGCGGCGAGAGCTGGATTGACTCGGGCAGCCATAGCTAGCGCTTCTCGCAGCGTTACGATGCGGAGAGAATCGGCAGGATGCTGTGCTAACGCGGCACTCGGGGCAATCAGGAGGGCGGCGAGCAGTGCTCGATGCCTGAGGAACGATGGAACCGAAATTTGTGCTGGACCTGGAAGTGGCGGCTGGACAGTCGCGGATTTTGTGGCTTCGGGCTTCGTTTCATACGCTCGCTGGCCGCGCGCTGTTGGCCGCCCGCTGCCCCCACCCAATGGCGTCACCCGGCACGCGTCCGCTTCCAAGCCCATGGCTGGCGTAGCCTGAGGCGATCGGCTAAGCTACGCGATCCATGAAGCCACATTGCCAATGAGCGTGCTCCTGATGACCGGCCTGGTCGCGGTCGGCTCCTTTGCGGCTGGAATGCTCGGCGCACTCACGGGCCTCGGCGGCGGAATGATCATCGTTCCAATGCTGACACTTGTCTTTGGTGTTGATATTCGCTACGCGATCGGCGCGTCTTTGATATCCGTAATTGCCACGTCGTCGGGCGCAGCCGCAGCATATGTGCGCGAGGGATACACCAATATCCGGATCGGAATGTTCCTGGAAGTCGCTACGACGATCGGTGCGCTTACCGGGGCATTTCTGGCCGGCTGGATCTCGACCAGTGCGCTGTCGGTGATATTCTCCCTCGTACTCGCGTACTCGGCGTATCGCTCGTTTCGGCCGCGCGAGGAGCATTCAATTGACGGGCCGCCCGACAAGTGGGCCACGCGCTTGCGGATGGATGGAACGTACCCCACGCCAGACGGCATGCAGCCGTACACGGTGCATCGCGTTCCGACCGGCTTCTCGCTGATGTACGTCGCGGGAGTTCTCTCGGGACTGCTTGGCATCGGTTCCGGGGCGGTGAAGGTACTCGCCATGGACCAGGCGATGCGTCTGCCGTTCAAGGTTTCCACGACGACCAGCAATTTCATGATTGGCGTTACCGCTGCGGCGAGCGCTGGCGTCTACTTGCACCGTGGCTACATCGACCCAGTTCTGGCCTTTCCCGTAATGCTCGGTGTTCTGGCGGGCGCACTGACGGGCGCAAAGGTGCTCGCGGGTGCGAAGGTGCAAGCCCTGCGCACGATCTTTACAGTGGTTATCGTCTTCCTTGCCGTCGAGATGGCATACAAGGGCCTGCGAGGCGGACTGTGACGAACCCATTGTGGCGCACCGGCCGTTGGAGCGACGAACACGTCGAGTTGTTCATCGGCAACCTGTTGCGGTGGGGCGTAATCCTCGCCGCCATTGTAACCGTCATCGGCGGAGCAATGTTCCTGTTGGCGCATGGGGGGACCATCGCCGACTATCATGTGTTCCGTGGACAGCCAGATGCTTTGAAATCAGTGTCGGCGGTTGCGCAGGATGCGTTTCGGCTCCGGCCTACGGCCATTATCCAGCTCGGGTTGCTCCTTCTGATATTGACGCCCATCGCGCGCGTCGCGCTATCCCTGCTCGCGTTCGCCAAACAACACGACCGCGTTTACATCGTTGTTACTGGTATTGTGCTGGCGCTACTGCTTTACAGTCTGATTGGCCCCGGCATCTGATTCGCTCGCTGTGTAGCTACATCACCCTCGCCTGATCCTGATGATCTCCTCACTTGTAGGTCTCGTAGCGTTGGTTGCGGCGGCGGCTCACGCACCCGTCAAGTCGAAAGCCGCCCCGGCTGCTGCGATTCACTACACGATATCGATGGCCGAGCCGGCGAACCACCTTTACACCGTGACACTCGACGTAGGTGACGTGAAGGGGCCGGTGGTGAAGCTGCAGATGCCTGTCTGGTCGCCGGGTCGTTACGCACGCATGGACTTCGCCAAGAATGTCCAGCAGTTCTCCGTTACTGACGGTAATGGAAAGGCGCTAAAATGGGACCGCGAAAATGGTTCGCTGTGGCGCATCTATCCGGGGCCTGCGCACCGAATCGTCGCGCAGTATAGAGTCTTCGGCGACGACTTGTCCGGTACGTTCAGCGTACTCGACACTCTCCACGCGAACTGGAATGGCGCATCGGTCTTCATGTATGTCGAAGGACGCAAGCCCTCCGCGGTTACGCTGCACATCGTCCCGCCGTCCGGGTGGCACATCATTAATGGAGATGCGCAACAACCGGATCAGGTCGATTACGCGTTCGAGAATTATGATCGCCTGATTGATACGCCAACGGAAGTTGCGCCGAGCTTCATGGTGGATTCGTTCACCGTCGATAACCGGCTCTATCGAACAGTCGTGCATCATAATGGGCCCACGACTCCTGAGGAACGGGCGCGCTTCGTTGCATCAGTCAAAAAGATTGTTGAGGCGCATAACAGGGTGATTGGACCGCCTCCTCTTCGCATGTACACGTTTCTGTTCCACATTGGGTTCCCAGGTGGCGACGGGATGGAACATCTCTATTCGACGCAGATAATCGACCGCAATCCATGGATCGATACCGCGTCGGTGCTCGCTGGAGTCGAGACAGCGGCGCACGAATACTTCCATGTATGGAACGTCAAGCGTATCCGCCCGATGGCGCTCGGGCCGTTCGATTACACACACGAGCAGTACCAGCCGAGTCTGTGGGTTGCCGAAGGATGGACGCAATACTATGGCGAGATGGCAACGTCACGCGCACAGCTCGGTACCACGAACGACAC
>JBDTIP010000220.1:0-6446 GCA_039936295.1 Gemmatimonadaceae bacterium | reverse complement strand
TCCGGCCGCGGCCGCGGCAGTGCGACGCTCACTTCAGCGGCGGCGTTGCTGGGACAGTGGGATCGCCGCTACACGCTCGACAACCAGCGCGCCGTGTTGTTCGAAGCGGCGATGCAGCAGCTCGCGAATCGCACCTGGGATGAACTGTTGAAGAACGGCACGCGCGTCGCAACGCCGAGTACGGCGGTACTTGCGGAGTTGATGAGCCAGCCAAATAATCCGTGGTGGGATGATCGCCGCACTGCGGGCGTTGTGGAAGACCGCGATGACATTCTCGCGCAGAGCCTGGTTGCCGCCTACGACAGCGTATCCAGGCAGCACGGACCACCCGAGGCAAGCGGATGGCGCTGGGATCATGTCAGGTTCGCGAACATCTATCATCTGCTCGGTATTCCTGCGTTCTCGGCACTGCGCATTCCGGTACCGGGCGGCGTTGGAACGCTCGCGCCGTCAAGCGGGTCCGGCACCGCGGGTCCAAGCTGGAGAATGGTTGTCGAGATGGGTCCCGAAGTGCGCGCGTGGGGAACGTTTCCAGGCGGCGAGAGTGGCAATCCGATGAGTCCGCGATACAAGAATCATCTCGCGTTCTGGGAGAGTGGCAAGTTGCAGGCGTTGATATTCCCGCGCACTGTTGCTGATCTCCCAAACCGCGCAACCAGTGCGCGTCTCGAACTGGTACCGGCGCGATGAAGCCGCTACCACGTATTGCGCGCGTCGTCATTGTGGCGATCGTCTGCGCAGTATCGACTTCATGGTTTGGCTGGATGAGCCTTCCTGTCATCGGTTTCGTTTACGCGCTTCTCGACCGCCGCGCCCGCGCACGCGGATCCATCGCCGCACTGGGGGCGGTCCTTGGCTGGGTCACGATACTCGGCAGTGAGGTCGCGCGCGGTGCGCGCATGCGCGTTGTTGCGTCGGATATGGGAGCCGTGCTGCATGTCCCGGCATTCGTATTTGTGCTGCTCACGCTCTTGTTCGCAGCTGTGTTGTGCGGAACTGCCGGTGTGCTGGGGAGCGCACTTTCCGGTACCGCCTCTCACGGCGCGATTGACTGAAGCGGGCGACAATTCGTTGCGAGGAACCCAGCCAGGTCGCTATCTATAAACGGGAAGAACGGCAAAAACCTTACGGAGAGATCCGATCCATATGAGCACTCCATCCAATCCCGGGCCGGCAGACGTTCTTTACACCGACCTGGACAACGAGCTTCGCACTACTCGCCGCATGCTCGAGCGTTTTCCCGCCGGACATAACGACTGGCGTCCTCACGCGAAATCCATGACGCTCGGCAGGCTAGCCGCCCACGTCGCTGAGATTCCCGGTTACGGCTCGATGATCATCGGCACTGATGAAATGGATTTTGGCAAGAGCGACCACAAGCCGAGGACGTACGACACTGCCAACGAGTTACTGGCCGTGTTCGATGGAAAGGTTTCCGAGCTGCGCGCCATGCTCGCATCGTTCGATTCCGAAGCCGTTGCGGCTCCATGGTCGCTGCGTAATGGTGAGCAGGTGTTCTTCACGCGTCCGAAGGGCGATCTGGTGAGACACATGATGCTCAACCACCTCATACATCATCGCGCACAGCTCGGGGTGTATTACAGGATGCTCGACGTGCCGCTGCCGGGCTCGTACGGTCCGTCGGCGGACGAACCGATGTAACTGGGGCAAAAAAGAGCGGCGTACGATGTAATCGTGCGCCGCTCTCGATTTGCTACCGCCTGGTATCTCTACCTGCGGGCGCCGCGACCTGTGATGATCTGCCAGAGAATGGAGATGATCGCAAGTACCAGCAGAATGTGAACGAGCGACCCCACGACCGGAAAAACCCAGAATCCGAGCGCCCAGAGGGCCAGCAAAATCAGACCAATTATCAGGAACATTCCTTCCCCCAAAACGACCACTCAAGAGGGGAAGAATGTACCGCGCCCGGCTGCCCAAACGACATTAAGGGCGCGCAAAGAATCCGCGCTCAAGATTGGAGGGCTTCCAGGGGGCGCTTTCAACAGTAAACATTTGATCGAGACGTTGTCACCGGAAAATGAGCGTAAACGCCGGGAATGATCGGCCCGGAGAGCCGAACGGCTCGGCTCGGCGGCGGCGGGATGGCGCTGTTCACCTGTCCGTGACCGATCTCAGGTTGGCGGCCGATACTGATTGTCAGGGTCAACCGGCTCAGCGGAGTTTTCCCGCGCGCTCGTACATCCGGAGGACGAATGACATTCAACGTTTTTCTAGACCTGGTCGCCCAGCACTGGGTTTTGCTGGCGTTAGTACTGTGTCCAATCATCGTCGTGGTGATGGCACTTGCTGCGCTCACATGCGAGGCTTGCGGCGCTCCCTTCGGAATATTCCGCCGGCGCAGCAAGACCATCGACCTTTGCCTGCGCTGCGCCGTGTTGCACGACATCAGGCGCGTCAAAGAAGAGCGCGAAGGGGTTGCAGCCGGCCCATCGAGACAGTCGGCAGCCGGTGACCCTCCAGAAGATGTTGCTTCGGTGCGCGAGCCGTCAGATACCGGGGCCTCTGAAGACAGACGTGGTGACCGGCGCTACGCCGCGCTTCCCGCCTCACTTGGCGTCGCGAACCCGGCTGGGACACGCTGAAAAAAAAGGAGCGCCGATCGGCGCTCCTTTTTTGATCACTCTACGTCATGAATTGGATGGCGTATCGGGCGATGGTTGAGGCTGTACTCTTTGCGCCATGTATTGCTGGCCTAGCGCCGCAGCGCCGCTGAGTCCGCCCATCCCCATCGTCTCGAGCGCCGAGCTCGGAACGATCATAAGCGCCCCTTTTTCCTTGAGCCCCTCGTACAGCATGTTCATTGCGCGCAGATGCAGCGCAGTGGGATTCTTCTCGTAGATGAGCGCGGCCTTATCGAACAGCGCCGAGATCTCGACCTCTGCCTCGCCGAGAATGACGCGCGCCTGCTTTTCGCGAGTTGCCTGCGCCTGTCGCGACATGGCGTCCTGCAGCGATTCGGGGATGAGCACGTCGCGCATCTCGACTGCCTGAACCGTTACGCCCCACGGGCTGGATCGTTCGTCGATGAGCTTCTGCAACTCACCTTCGATTTGTTCGCGGCCGAGCAACAGATCGGCGAGGGAAGTACGTCCGATGATGTCGCGAAGTGCAGTTTGCGCGGCCCAGGTGACCGCGTTGAAGTAGTCCTGAACTTCAAGCGCTGCTTTCTGCGGATCGTGTACCAACCAGAACAGAACCGCGTCCACGTTCACGGGAACTGTGTCCGCTGTGAGCGATTGTTCCGCTGCAAAGCCGGTGGTAATGACGCGCTGGTCGATCCAGCTGTTGACCGTTTCAACGAACGGAATCACCCAGAAGAGACCAGGACCGCGCAGACCGACGTATCTGCCGAGGCGAAGCACGACAGCGCGCTCCCACTCCGCGGCGATCTTGGGCGCCTGCGCCAGCACGACACCGATGAGTGTGAGCACTATCGCTGGAAACGGCGACACGGTCAGCGCGCTGACCACCGCGCCAACCGCGATGCTTCCGAGGAGGATAGCGGCGGCTACGATGTTCAAGTGCGACCCGCGTGATGGTCGGGCGACGTTGCGAGAACTTCGCATCGTGGCGAGTGCCATTCCAAGATCATCAGCCATTTGAAGACGCCTCCGTCTGGTAAGTGCGTTGCAGGTGACCGATTACGTCTGACGCGGAGAATCCGAGTCCCGACATGTCGGCAATGAAGCGGGCTGCGCGATCCTGAAGCTCCCGCGCGAGGTGCTGGCTCTTCCCTTCGGAAATCTCAGTGGTGTGCCGGACGAATGTTCCGACGCCGCGCTGGGTTTCGACCACGCCTTCGCGCTCGAGCGCGGCGTAGGCCCGAGCGACGGTATTGGCGTTGATACGGAGCATGACCGCGAGTTGGCGCACGGTGGGCAGTTGGTCGCCCGGTTCCAGCCAACCGGCCGCCACCGCAGTTCGAACTCCGCGCTCCAGCTGCGCATAGATTGGAGCAGGGTTATTGGGATCGATCTGAAGCATCATGTACCGTTGTATTATAACAGTAATACAATAGTACGCAAGTATAAAACCTTTATATGATCGTAGCAGACCTGGCTGGCCGCACTGGGGTAATTGGCTTGCCTGGCTCGGATTGTGACGCGATTTCGGCTATTCGGGCCGATCCGTCACTGACACCAACCACGAATTCAATGTCACAGCACTTCAAGCTCACGCGTATCAAGAGGTTGACCGGTTATCGCACGCTCAGTCGCGTGACCATGCTCGCTGGCGTGGCGGCGATTGGCGGATGCAACGCTGACTCCAATGTCGCGCCGGCGCCCCCACAGGGTCTCGTTCAGTTCATCAACGCGGCATCCAGATACAGCTCAGTGGATTTGAACGTAGACAGTACGGACGTGGCGGCCGGCCAAGCCTATGGCAGCGGAACTTCTGTCAACGTAGCAGCCAAGGCGACACCGCAACAATTCCTTGTGAACATCACCGGTGACACGACGGTGCTCGCGACGTCGATGGTGCAGGTGAGCGACAAGAGCGTGTACACGGTGATCCTGACGCAGCGTGTAGTCGGCGCTGGTCTGCTCGTGCTGCCCGACACGGTGACCGCACCAAGTGGAAACACAGCGAATTTGCGGGTGATCAATGCGTCGCCGAGTGCTGGTCTGGTGGACGTGTACATCACTGGAACCGATACGACACTCGCGAATCCGGTATCGGTCAACCTGCCGATAGAAGGAATCTCGCCATACGTAAACGTGCCAGTTGGTGCCGGGCGAGTGCGCGTTACTGCGGCGGGAACGACGAAAGTGCTGCTCGACATCGACGCGACGACCCTGCACCCTGGTCAGGTGCGCACTGTGCTCATGATCGATTCGCCTGGGGGCGGATTGCCGGTCGTGGGGCTGGCGATACCGGACCTCGGTTAAGCGTAGAATCCGGGCGCGTTAGCGCAGCATCAGATGCGGCCAGTCTGCCGCACCCGATGCGCTGCGTACTTACGACGATGTTGTCCAGATAGCGTTGCTGCGTGACCGGTGAGCCAGCGTTCCAGTAGTTCTCAAAGAAAACTGTGTTCAACCCATAGGTAGTATAGCTTCCGACCCAGTTGAGTCCGGCGTGTTGAGCCTCGAGCCAGTCGTCGACCCACAGCTCGAATACGCCGTTGGACTGACCGGGATCGTTTAACTTGACGTGTGCTTCGATGCAGTACCACTTGCCGATGTGCGCCTGGTCAAAGATCGGCGTTCGGCTGCGCACCGAGCCGAGCCATCTAAGGTGCGGGAAATCATTGTAGGTCGTTGTGCGCAGTGTGCCGGTGACGTCGGTTCCCGAATACGGGTCGATTACGAGATAGCTTGAGCCGGGCGACGGCGGCGCGCCAGACCACACCGGCGCACCCATTGCCTGAGCCCATGAAGGCGATACGAGCACCTGCGCTCGAGAGAGCTTGTCGCCTCCTCCTCCTGTCCAGGTCGAGTCGTCTCGCATGTACACGCGCCAGTATAGCTCGCGATATACCGTATTCTTCGCTGTCGAGTCGACCGGGCGCATGTACGAAGACGGTGTCTTGCCAAACGCGAGCTTTAGCGATCCGGCATCGACCTGCCCCTTCCTGAATCGAACGCGCATACCCATGGAGCCGAGCACGCCGACGCTGTCTGCGCGGGTAAAACTGGAGTCGGGGTTCTTGTGCTCGAAATAGCTGCTCATTCTGTCGGATTCAAAATCGTCACAGAAAAGCCATGCGGGTTTCGCGTGGTCGCACTCGCGAACGATGGGGCGGTTGGTGACGAGCGTGTCGGACGCAGGTGTAGCGACGAGCGTTGCCGGCACCACCGGCACCACTGTTGGCACGACCGTGGGCACGACCGTGGGCACGACAGGATTCTGTGCATGGAGCGAGTTCGGAAATCCCGCCAGTTGCGACAGCGCGGTGAAGACAATGCAGATCGTCGGGTGCTTCATCGTGCCATCGTGTGGCTATGCGGTTACGATTTTGCCGGCTGGTACGTTCCGGCCGTAGCGCGAGCGGCGATGCTCATCCGATTCCACGAATTGATCGTGATGATGACCATCGTCAGTTCGGTGAGTTCCTTATCGTCGAAGTGCGGCCGCACCTCATTATAGGCTTCATCCGAGATGAAGCCATCCGTGACGACGGTGACTGCTTCGGTCCAGGCGAACGCGGCGCGCTCACGATCCGTGTAGTAGGGGGACTCGCGCCACGCGGGGAGGCCGTACAGGCGTTGCTCCGTTTCTCCGAGTGCGCGCAGATCCTTCCAGTGCATATCGATGCAGTACGCGCAATGGTTGATGATTGAAGCGTAGAGCTTGACGATGTGGATCAGCGGTGCTGCGAGGCTCATCTGATGTAGATACTTCTCCATGCCGTACATCGCATGGTAGGCGGCCGGATCGGATTTGTTGATGTCGAATCTGGGTTGCATGCTGACTCCCTG